>NZ_JAOVQO010000050.1:0-4071 GCF_025673475.1 Albidovulum salinarum
GCTGTGCCGAGGTCGCCGGCGCCATCACCCCGGTCCCCGGCGGCGTCGGCCCGATGACCATCGCCTGCCTGCTCGCCAACACCCTGACCGCCGCCTGCCGCGCCAACGGTCTGCCAGAGCCCGAAGGGCTGACAGCCTGAAAGGTCAGAGGCCGAGGTAGCCGATCCCGGCAAAGACAAGAGCGACGCCGCCCCATTGGGGCAGCGTCATCCGCTCGCGGAGGAAGGCCCAGGCGAGGAGGATCGTCACGACGCCGAAGACCGATGAGGCGACGGAGGCGAATTCCGGGTGCGGCAGGCCGCCCGCAAGGAGGACGAGCCCGAGCGCCGCGGCGTCGAGCACGCCCATCGTCGCAAGCAGGAGCCAGGGCGCGCGCAGGAACCGCCCGCGCCCGGGTGAGAGCGTGACGACGCCGGCCACGACCGCGAGGGCCGCAGCGCGGGCGACGAAGATCGCGGACAATCCGCTGCCGCTGCCGCTCGCGGCCTGGCCGAGCGCGAAGGTCAGCGCGAAGCCGGTGCCGCCAAGTCCGGCCCAGATCATCGCCGCCCGACGGCCGCCCGAGGCGGTCCCGCTCTCGTCCGACAGGATGGCGATCAGCGCGATGCCGCCGACGATCGTGGCGGCCGCGAGCCATTGCAGCACCGTCGGCGGGGTCCCCGTCGCCGCCGCCCAGAGGAGCGACAGGATCGGATAGGCGCCGACGATCGGCGCGACGAGCCGCAGGGGGCCGATCGCGAAGGCCCGGTAGAGGCTGTAGGTCCCACCCGCAAAGGCGAGGCCGGCAAGTGCCGCGAGTGCCGCCGAGCGCGCCGGTAGCGCGTCCGCTTCGGTAAGCGAAAACGGCAGTAATGCCACGAGGCCGGTCGCAAGAACGACGGTCATCGCCGCCGCGACGTCGACGCGCTGGCTGACATAGCGCACGCAGACATCATGGACGCCCCAGCACAAGGCCGCCGCGAGGCCGAAATAGAGCGATTCCATCTCGCTCAGCCCCCCTTCGGTCCAAAGCGACTAAAAGCATTGCCGTGATCCGGCGCGGTCATGTTTTCCTCAACTTCGCTTGCGGGACGGGTAGCGCTGCGTTATTCTTCATGCTAAACAAATATTCCGAAGATGCAAATCGCGACGGTCGGAGGCGCTGATGCTCGACAAGATCCCTGCCAGGTTCGTTCCGGGTCCGCCGCGTCCGAGTCGCATCCTCACGGCCGAGGCACTGACCCTGCCGCCCGGCACGGAACGCTATGTCGTTCCCGGGGCGGGCGCAATCCTCGTTCCGGTGGCGGCGGGCGACCGGATCATGGTGGTCAACGACGAGGGTGGACAGCCCTGCGAGATCGTCGCCGCCGGCCCCGACGGCAAGATCGATGCCGCGATTCTCGGGCAATCGCCGAATGCCGACGCGGCCGGGCTCAAGGCGCTTCTGGCCAGCGACGAACCGAGCCTGCGGGGGCTCCGCCGCGGCATCGCGGCGCGCGGCATCGACCTCGCCCGCGCTGGCGCGCTCCGCGCCTTCGACGCGACGACGCCGGCACGGACCGAGTGGGAGTTGACCGCAACACGCGACGGCGTGGTGATCGTCGCGGCGCCGGGCGGGGCGATGGATCTCGACGCCCAGGACACGGCGACGCCGGTGACCTTGAGGATCCGCCGCGCCACGCTGCGGCCGGTCAAGGGGTTCGACCTGCCCGATCCGCTCGCCGATCCGGTCCTTGACCTCCGGGTCCGGTCCGCGACGGCGGAGGCCTATCTCGTCAAGGCCGGTGACTACATCCAGATCCTCGATGTCGACGGCCGCCAATGCACGGATTTCCAGTGCTTCGACGCCCGCAAGCTCGACCGCGGCATCGAGCACGCGCTCGACGTGACGACGACGCGGACACTGATGGGCCACGCCTATCCGATGCCGGGCCTGCACGCGAAATACTACGACCAGGAGATGCTGCCGCTCGTCGAGGTGGTGCAGGACACCTGCGGCCGCCACGATGCCTTCGCGCTCGCCTGCTCGTCGAAGTACTACGACGACATCGGCTATCCCGGCCACACCAACTGCTCGGACAATTTCAACGGTGCGCTCGGCAGGCACGGCGTCACCCCGCGCCGCGGCTGGATGGCGATCAACTTCTTCTTCAATACCGGGCTCGACGCGCATGGCGTGATGTATGCCGACGAGCCCTGGACGCGGCCGGGCGACTACGTGCTCCTTCGCGCGATGACCGATCTCGTCTGCGTGAGCTCCGCCTGCCCCGACGACACCACGGCCGCCAATGGCTGGAACCCGACCGACATCCACGTCCGCACCTATTCCGGGGCGGAGAAATTCTCGCGCGCAATCGCCTATCGCCCCACCAAGGACTCGGAGCCGAAGATGACCAAGGAGACCGGCTTCCACGCCAGCTTCGCCAAGCATACCCGCAACTTCGTCGAGTACCGCGGCTACTGGCTGGCCAACTGCTTCGCCACGGCTGGCCCGATCGAGGAATACTGGGCCTGCCGCGAGAAGGCGGTGATCCTCGACCTCTCGCCCTTGCGCAAGTTCGAGATCACCGGGCCGGATGCCGAGGCGCTGATGCAGTACACGCTGACGCGCGACGTGCGAAAGCTCACCACCGGCGGCGTCGTCTACACCGCGATGTGCTACGAGCATGGCGGCATGATCGACGACGGTACGCTGTTCCGCCTTGGCCGCGACAATTTCCGCTGGATCGGCGGCGACGATTACTCCGGGATCTGGCTGCGCGAGCAGGCCGAGAAGCTCGGGCTGAACGTGCTGGTCCGCGCCTCGACCGACCAGCTCCACAACGTCGCCGTGCAGGGCCCGAAGAGCCGTGACATCCTGAAGGGGCTGATCTGGACCGCGCCGCACAATCCGACGCTGGAGGAACTGGCCTGGTTCCGCTTCACCCCGGCGCGGATCGGCGGGCCGGACGGCGTGCCGATCGTGGTCTCGCGCACCGGTTACACGGGCGAGCTCGGCTACGAGGTCTTCTGCCATCCGCGCGATGCGGGCACGGTCTTCGACGCCATCTGGGAGGCGGGTGAGCCTCATGGCATGCGGCCGATGGGGCTCGAGGCGCTCGACATGGTGCGGATCGAAGCAGGACTGATCTTCGCGGGCTACGATTTCTCCGACGAGACCGATCCGTTCGAGGCCGGGATCGCCTTCACCGTGCCCCTGAAGTCCAAGCAGGACGATTTCATCGGCCGCGAGGCGCTGTTGCGCCGCAAGGAGCATCCGAGCCGCAAGCTCGTCGGGCTCGACATAGACGGCGCCGTGAACGTCGGCCACGGCGATCCGGTCCATGTCGGCCGCGCGAAGGTGGGCGAGGTGACGTCCTCGATGCGCTCGCCGATCCTCGGCAAGAACATCGCGCTGGCCCGGATCGACGTCGCCCATGCCGGGATCGGCACCGAGGTCGAGATCGGCAAGCTCGACGGGCAGCAGAAGCGCCTGCCGGCGCGGATCGTGCCTTTCGCCCATTACGACCCGAAGAAGACGCGACCCCAGAGCTGAGGAGGGATCATGGCCGCGAGCATCCTCGACCAGTTGGGCGGCGAACCCGCCCTGCGCAATCTCGTCAACCATTTCTACGATCTCGTGGAGACCGACCCGCGCGGCGAGAACCTGATGCGGCTGCATTTCCGTGGCCATGGGCTGAGCCATGTCCGCGAGGCGCAGTTCGACTTCCTCAGCGGCTTCCTTGGCGGCCGGCGCTACTACGAGGAAAAGCACGGCAGCATGGAAGTGCGGCTGATGCACGCCCATGTGCCGATCGCGCTCGAGGATGCCGAGAGCTGGCTTGAGCTGATGAACCAGGCGATCGACGATCTCGGCTATCAGGGGCCGCATGTCGAGAAGATGCGCGCGGCGTTCCGCCGGGTCGCGCTGATCCTGGTCAACGATCTCCGCGAATGGGGCCTTCCGGCCGCGGATTCAGCCGGCGCCTAGCAGCATTATCTGGACGTCAGCGACGTTTGTTCCTGTTGGTCCTGTTGTGAGGAGGTCTTTGGCTGCGTTGAGGGCTTTGTTGCTGTCGTTGTTGTCGAGGAGGGTTTTGGGGTTTTCGCCGG
>NZ_JAOVQO010000051.1:0-3766 GCF_025673475.1 Albidovulum salinarum
TAGTTGATGTGTGTATGGAATGGTGCTAGCGTTTTGGGGAGACGATCCAAGGGAGTCGAAGATGTGCGGGATTGTGGGACTGTTTTTGAAGGACCGGTCGCTGGAGCCTCGGCTCGGGGCGCTTCTGACCGAGATGCTGGTGACGATGACGGACCGGGGTCCGGACAGCGCCGGGATCGCGATCTTCGGGTCGGATGCCGATGACGAGGGCAAGCTGACGGTGCAGTCGGCCGATCCGGCGCGCGATTTCGCCGGGCTTGCCGAGGCGCTCGGCGAGGCGGTCGGGGCGGCGGTGACGCTGGAACAGAAGGACAGCCACGCGGTCCTGCGGATGCCGCTCGGCGCGCTCGGCGCGGCGCGGGCGGCGCTTGGCGAGCTGCGCCCCGGGGTGCGGGTGATGAGTGCCGGCGACATCATCGAGATCTACAAGGAGGTCGGGCTGCCGAAGGACGTGGCGGCGCGCTTCGAGGTGTCGAAGATGAGCGGCCGCCACGGCATCGGCCACACCCGCATGGCCACCGAATCCGCGGTCACGACGATGGGGGCGCATCCCTTCTCCACGGGGCCCGACCAGTGCCTGGTGCACAACGGGTCCCTCTCGAACCACAACGGGCTCCGGCGCGAGCTGAAGCGCGAGGGGATGCGCTTCGAGACCGAGAACGACACCGAGGTCGCGGCCGCCTATCTCAGCCACAAGCTCGACCAGGGGCTGAGCCTCGGTGCGGCGCTCGAGGCCGGGCTCGAGGATCTCGACGGGTTCTACACCTTCGTCGTCGGCACCAAGGACGGCTTCGGCGTGGTGCGCGACCCGATCGCCTGCAAGCCCGCGGTGATGGCCGAGACCGACCAGTACGTCGCCTTCGGCTCGGAATACCGGGCGCTCGTCAACCTGCCCGGCATCGAGACCGCCCGCGTCTGGGAGCCCGAGCCCGCAACCGTCTATTTCTGGAACCACTGACCATGCAGACATTCGACCTCTCCAAGAGCAGCCTGCGCGAGCTCAACGCCACGCTTCACGCCCAGAAGGCCTCGACCAACCAGACCGCCTGGGAGATCGCCAACCCGCGCGGCCACCACGCGATCGCGGTCGGGCTCGACGCGCCGATCGAGGTCACGGTGAAGGGCTCCACGGGCTATTACTGCGCCGGCATGAACAAGCAGGCCACCGTGGTGGTGAAGGGCTCGGCCGGGCCCGGCGTGGCCGAGAACATGATGTCGGGCACCGTCATCGTCGAGGGCGACGCGAGCCAGTATGCCGGGGCGACCGGCAATGGCGGGCTTCTCGTGATCAAGGGCAACGCCTCGTCGCGCTGCGGCATCTCGATGAAGGGCATCGACATCGTCGTTTTCGGCAATATCGGCCACATGTCGGCCTTCATGGCGCAGTCGGGCAACCTCGTCGTCCTCGGCGATGCCGGCGACGCGCTCGGGGATTCGCTCTACGAGGCGCGGCTCTTCGTGCGCGGCTCGGTCAAGAGCCTCGGCGCGGACTGCATCGAGAAGGAGATGCGGCCCGAGCATCTCGAGATCCTGCGCGAGCTCATCGAGCGCTCCGGCGCGCCGGCCAGGCCGGAAGAGTTCAAGCGCTACGGCTCGGCCCGCAGGCTCTACAACTTCCACATCGACAACGCCTCGGCGTATTGAGGAGATGGCCATGAAAGACGAAAAGAAGGCGGCGCAGATCCCGCAGACCACGCCGCGCCAGTCCTGGACCTTCTCCAACGAGATGAACTCCGAGATCCGCCGCGCGGCGGCGACCGGGATCTACGACATCCGCGGCGGCGGCTCGAAGCGCAAGGTGCCGCATTTTGACGACCTTCTGTTCCTCGGCGCCTCGATCAGCCGCTACCCGCTCGAGGGCTACCGCGAGCGCTGCGACACCAAGGTCGTGCTCGGTACCCGCTTCGCCAAGAAGCCGATCGAGCTCGACATCCCGATCACCATCGCCGGCATGTCCTTCGGCTCGCTCTCGGGCCCGGCCAAGGAGGCGCTCGGCCGCGGCGCGACGCTCGCCGGCACCTCGACCACGACCGGCGACGGCGGCATGACCGAGGAGGAGCGCGGCCATTCCAACAAGCTCGTCTACCAGTACCTGCCCTCGCGCTACGGCATGAACCCCGACGACCTGCGCCGCGCCGACGCGATCGAGGTCGTGGTCGGCCAGGGCGCCAAGCCCGGCGGCGGCGGCATGCTGCTTGGCCAGAAGATCTCCGACCGGGTCGCCAAGATGCGCAACCTGCCGAAGGGGATCGACCAGCGCTCGGCCTGCCGGCACCCGGACTGGACCGGGCCCGACGATCTCGAGATCAAGATCCTGGAGCTGCGCGAGATCACCAACTGGGAGAAGCCGATCTACGTCAAGATCGGCGGCGCGCGGCCCTATTACGACACCACGCTCGCGGTCAAGGCCGGCGCCGATGTCGTCGTCCTCGACGGCATGCAGGGCGGCACCGCGGCGACCCAGGACGTGTTCATCGAGCATGTCGGCCAGCCGACGCTGGCCTGCCTGCCGCAGGCGGTGAAGGCGCTGCAGGACCTCGGCATGCACCGCAAGGTGCAGCTGATCATCTCCGGCGGCATCCGCTCGGGCGCCGATGTCGCCAAGGCGCTGGCGCTCGGTGCCGACGTCGCCTCGGTCGGCACCGCGGCGCTGATCGCGCTCGGCGACAACGATCCCCATCTCGAGGACGAATACCGCGCCCTCGGCACCACCGCCGGCGCCTATGACGACTGGCACGAGGGCAAGTGCCCGGCCGGCATCACCACCCAGGATCCCGAGCTGATGGCCCGGCTCGACCCGATGGCGGCGGGCCGCCGGCTGGCGAATTACCTCAAGGTGATGACGCTCGAGGCGCAGACGATCGCCCGGGCCTGCGGCAAGAATCACGTCCACAACCTCGAGCCCGAGGATCTCTGCGCGCTGACGATCGAGGCCGCGGCGATGGCCGGCGTGCCCTTGACCGGCACCTCCTGGATCCCCGGCCGCGGCGGGTTCTGACCCGCCCCGGCCCCGGGGACCGGGACCGGGCTCACGGACCGGGACCAGGACGATGAACGAGACAAGAACCGAGACACCGACAACAGGGAGAAGTGGCACCATGGCACGGGATATGGCCACAGCGACAGGGACCGGGACGCGCGACCTCGCCGAATGGGCGGCCGAGCGCGGCGTGAAGTACTTCATGGTCTCCTACACCGACCTCTTCGGCGGCCAGCGCGCCAAGCTCGCGCCTGCCGCCGCGATCAACGACATGGCCGCCGACGGCGCCGGCTTCGCCGGCTTCGCGACCTGGCTCGACCTCACCCCGGCCCATCCCGACATGCTCGCGGTGCCCGACCCGGCCTCGGCGATCCAGCTGCCCTGGAAGCCCGAGGTCGCCTGGCTCGCCTCGAACTGCGTGATGGACGGCGCCGACCTCGCCCAGGCGCCGCGCAACGTGCTGCGCCGCCAGATCGAGAAGGCCGCCGAGCTCGGGCTCCACGTCAAGACCGGGGTCGAGCCGGAGTTCTTCCTGCTCAGCCCCGACGGCGCCGAGCTCTCCGACGCCTATGATACCGCCGCCAAGCCCTGCTACGACCAGCAGGCGGTGATGCGGCGCTGCGACGTGATCGCCGAGATCAGCGACTGCATGCTCGGCCTCGGCTGGGAGCCCTACCAGAGCGACCACGAGGACGCCAACGGCCAGTTCGAGATGAACTGGAAGTACGACAACGTGCTCGCCACCGCCGACAAGCACTCGTTCTTCAAGTTCATGACCCGCTCGAT
>NZ_JAOVQO010000052.1:0-3194 GCF_025673475.1 Albidovulum salinarum
ACTCCACGTCCGCATCGCCATCCTGAACCGCTACACTGCGCTCGGCATACCTGTCACTGAAGCCGAGGGATGAGTCTGCCCGGGGATAGGGGAATCTCGGCCATCAGCCGATTTGTGCAACAGAGCCATGTAGCGTCCGCATTGATGGGCCCGGCGTGGCATTCTGGCATAGCGAGGCGCCGACACATCGGCCAAAGCCGGGCGGGGCAGTTCGGCCATCGGAATCAATGATTACGCAAGGCGGCTTTGAACCGATCGTCGGCACCCGACGTCAGCGTATAAATGCTGCCTCGGATACCGCTGGCGGTGGGAAGGGATCGGGAATGGAATATATCGTTCGCGAGATTGGCGTTGCCTTGGCCCAAGGCGTCAACGATTGCGTTGCCGGCCGAAACGAGATCGGAAAAACGTGCAACTTCCTCAAGGAACCTGTGCCGGTCGGCTTCGCCCATGAGCTGTTCTCGGTTCACCGCCGCAACCAGCCGAGCAATTTGCCCCTTGTAATGCGGCATCCACTCGTTGAGCTTGTAGACGTCCGACCGATAGGAGCCACGGCCGAGATCCTTACCGGCAAACCCTTCCAGAACCGCAAGCGCCTGCATTTGAAGGAGTTCGGCGACCTTGTAGTCGAGGTCGTGGTAATACTTGGTGATCGTGTATTGCGCGGTCATTGTCGCAACCTGTTCATCACGCGTCAGTTCCTGCGCCTGAAACGTTCCGGGCAGAGTCGCAAGCGCAATCGCGAATGGGAAGACGTAGCGTCTTGGGCTAAGGTGGGCCATGGTATCCTCCGTCAGTGGCACAGGCGAAGGCCATACCGCCGGTCGGAAAGAAAGACTTGGACGAAACCTGATCTTTTTCTGATGATACCTTGACCTGACGAAACGACGGCGCACGAAAACGACTTGGAGCCAATGGCAGAGGAACCCGGAGGAGCCGAACATATCGCGGACCCGTTCAGAGTCGGCGACTGGTTCGTTGAACCTTCGGCATTGCGCATATCGCACAACCGGGAAGAACGGCGCCTCGAACCAAAGGTAATGGCGCTTCTGGTATTCTTTGCTCAGACACCCGGAAGAACGCGGATGCGCGAGGAGCTTGAGGACAAGCTCTGGCCGGGGGTCACGGTCGGTTATGACGCACTTGCCAGCGCCGTCAGCAAGCTGCGCTCCGCGCTCGGAGACGATCCCTCCAGCCCCTCCTTCGTCGAGACGATCCCGAAGGTCGGCTATCGCATGGTTGCACCGGTCACGCCTGCCGGCGTCATGTCCCCTGCGGCCGGCTCAAGCGGGAACCGAAAGCCATGGCTCTGGGTGACGGCCCTCTTTTCGGTGGCAGTCCTTGCGGCTTGGCTTGGCTTGGCATCCGGCCTGATGACTTTCCTACTCGGCGCCGAGCGTGTCACCGTCAAGCCAAGCATCGCGGTTCTTCCCTTGGTGAACTACACCAACGATCCGGCCCAAACGGTATGGAGTGATGCCCTGGCTGCCGAGATCATCGCCGATCTTTCCCATTTCAGCGATTTCTTCGTTGTGGCCTCCAATTCGAGCTTTTCCTATCGCGACCGGACCGAGGATATCAGGCAGGTCGGCCAAGACCTTGGTGTCCGGTATGTCATCGAAGGGGGCTTTTGGCGGTCTGAAGCGGGCTTCAGGGTAACAGCCCGGCTCATAGAAACCGATTCCGGAACGCATGTCTGGGCGAAGAAGTTTTCGGCTCCCGCCAGCGGTCTCCATACGCTTCCGGCGGAAGTGACCCAGGAAATCGTTTCGACGCTCGGTGGTCGCATCGACGCCCGGGAACTGGAGCGCATTTCCGACAGCGACATTTCCAGTCCCGAAGCCTATGAACTCGTGCAGATGGGCCGGGTGGAATGGCTGAAATGGACCGCAGGAGCCAACGCAAAGGCAGAACAGCTATACAACCGCGCCATCGAACTGGATCCGGACTATGCAAGCGCCTACCGGTCATTGGCCTGGGTGCATATCAACGAACACAGGTACGGATGGAACCGGCCCCGAGATTCAGCATTGGCCTCTGCGCATGTCGCCGTCGCAAGGGCAATAGAGCTGGCACCGTTCGACTACCGCGTTCTGTGGACCCGGGCGACGGTTCGGATGCGCTCAGGCGATCTCGAATCCGCTCTGGCCGATTTTCGCCGCGCCCTTGAACTCAATCCCAACGCGGCGGACGTCATGGCAGACATGGCGGTCCCGCTCGTCTATGCAGGCGAGGCTCAGGAAGCCGTGACGCAGGTTCAGCAGGCGATCCGGCGCAACCCTCTGCACCCGTACTGGTACGACTGGAACCTGGCCTGGGCGTACTACTTTGCCGGAGATCCCGACGCCGGCCTGACCGCGTTCGAGCGCATGAGCTACGTGCCCGAACGCGCCCTGCTCACGCGCGCGGCGATATATCAGCGGCTGGGGCGTTCCTCGGAGGCGCAGGCAGATGCGGCGAATTTCTTGAAGGCGACCCCTTCCCACACGCTGGAAGACGAAGCCGAAGCCCTTTCTCCATTGCGCGACGCGGCCATGCAGTCGCTGTGGCTTGATGACCTCCGGGCGGCAGGGATACCCGAATAGGTTGGAAGGCGACGCACTGCAGCGAGTTTCGTCAATCAAAAAGCCGAATCCGAAGCTGGTTGAACAGTTGCAGCAACGGCATCTTTGCATAGTTCACGCCCGTTCATGCGTCGCGCAGCATCGGTCAAGAGGGCTCGAGGGAACCCTTCGCTGCAGCGACCTCGAAGGTTACCTCTTGGCGGAGCGCCAGATTCCTTACTGAACTGAAACTGGCTGCAGCATGCCATCGGTGTCCAATTTGAGGGCGCTGCGCCAGAGCGGCGTCTTGAAGACGTGGTGCACATGCTTGCCCGCGCACTCCTGACGGGCCTGGACAAGCAAACCGGCCCATTCAAGCGGGCGCAAGACGCACGAGGAGAACGCGGCCATTTCGCGCCACCCGGCATTGTCCCAGTCATGCTCCTGGCCATAGAACGCCGCGAACAATGCCCGCTCGGTTGTGCCGTGGTCGGCTTCGACGTTGATGACATTCATCCAGACATCGGCTCTGTTGCACAAATCGGCTGATGGCCGAGATTCCCCTATCCCCGGGCAGACTCATCCCTCGGCTTCAGTGACAGGTATGCCGAGCGCAGTGTAGCGGTTCAGGATGGCGATGCGGACGTGGAG
>NZ_JAOVQO010000053.1:0-2974 GCF_025673475.1 Albidovulum salinarum
TCCTCGCCTGCGTCACCCATATGGGGCATACGCTGCCGCGGAATCTCAACTTCGGCCTTTACGACTTCGTGAGCGTCGATCTGCCGATGGTGAGGAGCCCGCTGCCAGTGACAAACGGCGAGGTGCGCCTGCCCGACGATTGCGGCCCGGGCCTCGGCGTCGAGGTCAACGAGGAGATCCTCGGTGCCCCCGTCGCGGAAATGGCCGCAACATGACCTGCTCGGCTGGCGAGCGGTTCGGCTTCATCGGCCTCGGGAACATGGGCGGCCCGATGGCGGGAAACCTGCTCAAGCAAGCGGGCCGACTGCTCGCCCACGACCTCGACGCCAATCGCATCCGGGAACTGGCGCACGCAGGCGCCACGGCCGCGAGCGATTCCGCCGCCGTGGCAAGGGAGTCGAGCCTGATCCTGACCTCGCTGCCGGGACCGAAAGAGGTCGAGGACATCGCCTTCGGCCCATCCGGCCTGATCGAGACCATGGCGCCCGGCTGTCTCTGGATCGACACCAGCACCAGCGACCCCGCCCTTGCCCGCGGGATCGCCGATGCGGCGCGAGCGCGCGGTGCCGATTTCGCCGATGCCCCGGTCACTGGCGGCGTGGCAGGGGCCCGAGACTCCACGCTCAAGTTCATGGTCGGCGCCACGCCTGACGTCATGGACCGTGCGCATCCGGTCCTCATGGCCATGGGAGCGCAGGTAATCCATGCCGGCGCGGCCGGCAGCGGCTGCGCCCTGAAGCTTGTCGTGAACTTTCTCGGGATCGCCCACACCGCGCTTGCCGCCGAGGCGCTCACCTTCGGGCTTGCGGCGGGTCTGGAGACCGAGACGATGCTCGCGACCCTCGCCGGATCGTGGGGCGACAATGCCATGCTGCGCGACACGGTCGGCACGGCGGCCGAAGGGCACTGGGGCTTCGCGCGAAACCTCGCGCTGAAGGACATGGCGCTCGCCCGGGCTTCGGCGGCTACCATGTCGGCCCGAACCGACCTGATGACCGCCCTGCATGTGCTCCTGACCGCGGACAGCGGGACTTCCGGCGATCTCTGGGAGATTGTCCGCGAATACGAAAAGGCGTCCGGCACCCGGATCGCCGGCTATCGGAGGTGATACCGCATGAAGATCGTCAAGGCGAATACCGTCCCGAAGGAAGTGGCCAAAGGCGCGCTCTATTTCGGCGGGCATATCGACTTCGAATGCCTCGCCGCCCGGCCGGATAGCGCCGATCTCGACATCTACATGGTCAATTTCGCCCCCGGAGCGCGCAACCGCCTGCATGCACACCGGGTCGACCAGATCCTGATCGCCACCTCGGGCAAAGGCATCGTCGCCGACGCCGAAGGTGAACATCTCATGGAGCCTGGGGATGTCGCCGTGATCCCCGCCGGGCACCCGCACTGGCACGGCGCGGCCGCGGACGCTGCCTTCTCACATCTCGCGATTTCACGGCAGGGCGACGAAATCACGATCGTCGATGGAGGAGACGGCGCATGAACGCCCCGCTCGCCGGGATCCGGGTGATCGACCTCTCGGTCAACGCGCCGGGCCCCTTCGCCTCGAAGATGCTCGCCGATCTTGGTGCAGAGGTGACCTGCGTCACGAACCCGGCGCAGGCCGCCCCGGCCTATGCCGGCGCGGAAGACGACCCGATGCTTTCAGCGCGCGGCGGCCCGAATGATGCCCTTTCCGTTGGGAAGACGTGCTGTGCGCTCGACCTGAAGTCGGATCCGGGTCGGGCCGCCCTTCTCGACCTCGCGAAAATTTCGGACGTGCTGATCAGCGAGATGCGCCCCGGCAAGCTCGACGCGCTCGGCCTTGGCTGGGAGGCGCTTCGCGCCGCCAACCCGCGCCTCGTTCTGTGCGAGATCACCGGCTATGGCCGCACGGCTCCGCACGCCGCCCGCGCCGGGCATGACATCAACTATCTCGCGCTCTCGGGCGCGCTGTCGCTGATCCGCGACGGCGGGGGCAAGCCCGTCGTGCCGCAGAACCTGATCGGAGACTACGCCGCCGGCGGGACCATGGCCGTCGCGGCGATACTCGCCGCGCTCCTCACCCGGGAACGGACGAGAGAGGGCCGGCACATCGACCTCTCCATGACCGACGGCATCCGCTACCTTATGGCCGACATCTCGGCGGCGACCCTGCTTGCCGGACACTCCGAGGAAAGCTGGCGCGGCACGCTGAATGGTTCGATGCCGACCTATGACACCTACCGGACGGCGGATGGCGGCTGGATCGCGGTGGGCGCGCTCGAGCCGAAATTCATCGCCGTCATTGCGGAAGGGCTCGACTGGCCTGAGCTGATCGGGCTCATGAGGACAAAGGACCGGTGGCCCGAGGCGCGCCTCGGTCTTCAGCGGCGCTTCCTGGAACGGGAGCTAAGCCATTGGGTGGCACTCTTCGAAGCGAGCGACGCCTGCGTGACCCCGGTCCTCTCGCTCGCGCAGGCCCATCCGGCTGGAAGTCCGGGGATCGAAGCCGCAATCGGGGACGGGCGCTGATTTGTGGCAGTCCGTCCGCGACGTTCGCTGACGCCGCACGCATGTCAGTTTCCCCGCCCCGCTAATGACGGCTGGTGTCGCAATGCGCCCGTATCAGCCGTTCGGCTATCCCGCAACTTTGTTGCGCAAATCAACGGATGGCCGAGCTTCCCCTATCCCTGAACGGACTTATCCTGCGACCTTTGTGACGGGTATGCCGAGGGCGGTGTAGCCATTCAGGACGGCGATGCGGACCTGTAGCCCAGCGACCTGGCGGTCGAAATCCCGCGCGATGAGCCGGTGGCCCAGAAGCTTCAGGCAATGCATCTTCGTTTCGACGCGGCTCCGGCGATGATAGCCGCTCCGTCGTCGCCACAAAGCGCGGCCGAGGTATTTGCAAGCCCGCAGCGCTTCGTTGCGCGCCACGGCGCCGGCAGTGATCGTCTTCCATGGCTTCGCGTTCCTGCGCGGCGGGATGACGGCATGGGCGCCA
>NZ_JAOVQO010000054.1:0-2968 GCF_025673475.1 Albidovulum salinarum
GCGCCGACAACCTCGTCATGCTCCCCCACCTCGGATCCGCAACACGCCAAACCCGCGAAGGAATGGGGTTCCGAGTGCTCCAAAACCTCACCGAATACTTCCAAGGAAAAACACCCCAAGACAAGGTTGCGTGATGAAACTCGCCGAACCGCATGTGAGCCAGACAGACCCCGCCCCCGCCCAGACCGCCGCGTCACGCGAGCTGCGCGACCTGCTCCACCGCCTCCTGATGCAAGTGGTGGGGCGGAGGGCCCCGGAAGTCGCAGACTGGCTCACGGCGGGCGGCACCGGCCCGATCCCGGCCGGGCCGATGGCGGTTCCCTATCTTCAGGCACAGAACATCTGGTTCCAGCTCCAGAAGATCGCCGACGAGAACGCGCGCATCCGCGCCCGCCGCCGGACCGAGGCCGAGGAGGGCCCCGACGCGGTGCCCGGCTCCTTCGCCGCCGCCTTCCAGCGGATCGGCCAGAGCGGGCTCGGCCGGGGCGCGATCGACGCCGCGATCGGCAAGCTCGCGGTGGTGCCGACGCTGACCGCGCATCCGACCGAAGCGAAGCGCGTCACGATCCTCGAGATCCACCGCCGCATCTACCGCAAGCTCGTCGAGCTCGAGACCCATCGCTGGACCCCGCGCGAACGGGCCCGCCACGGCGACGAGATCCGCGCAGAGATCGACCTTCTGTGGCTGACCGGCGAACTCCGGATCGAGCGGCCGAGCCTCGAGGACGAGATCGCCTGGGGCCTGCAGTTCTTCCGCAACTCGATCTTCGACGCGGTGCCGCAGCTCTTCGACCAGTACGGTGACGCGCGCGAGCGGCATTTCCCCGGCGCGGCGACGCCGGTCCGGCCCTGCATCCGCTTCCACTCCTGGATCGGCGGCGACCGCGACGGCAACCCGAACGTCACCGCCGAGGTCACGGCGCGGGCGCTGGTGATGGGCCGCGACGCGGCAATCGCCTGTCATCTCGACGGGCTGCGTACCGCCGCGCAGCGGCTCTCGATCTCGCGCCGGATCGCCGACATTCCGGCGCCGACGCTCGCGGCGCTCGGCGCGCTCATCGCCCGGAGCGGGGCGGCCGCGACGCTAGAGGCCCGCAATCCCGGCGAGGTCTTCCGCCAGGCCGTGAGCGCGATCATGATCCGGATCGAGGCGACCGGCACGGGCGGCGCCGCCGCCTATGCGGCACCGCATGCACTCGTCGACGATCTCATCGTCGTCGAGACCGGGCTGGCCGCGATCGGGGCGGACGACCTTGCGGCGCAACTGATCCGCCCGGTGCGCTGGCGCGCCGAGGTCTTCGGCTTCCGCGCCACCTCGCTCGACGTGCGGCAGAACTCGACCGTGATCAACGCGGTCCTTGCCGAGGTCTGGGCCACGCTCGGGATCGCCGCCGCGCCGGAAACGGCGGACGGGGCGGCCGCGCTGCGCCGGGCGCTTGCGGCCGACGAGGTGCCGGTGGTCGACCGGGCCGCGCTCGGGCCGGTGGCGCTGGAGCTTCTCGATCTTCTCGCGCTGATGCAGCAGCCGGGCCGCGACCCCGAGGCGTTCGGGCCGTTCATCGTCTCGATGAGCCGCTCGGCCGAGGACATCCTCGCGGTCTATCTCCTCGCCCGTTACGCGGTGGCGGGGCGCGACCTGCCCGCCGACCGGCCGGTACTCGCCGTCGTGCCGCTCTTTGAGACCATCGACGACCTGCGCGCCGCGCCGGAGATCCTCGCCGAACTGATGGCCTCGGGGGCGGCCCGCGCCGCCGCGCGGGAGCGGCGCGGCGTGGTCGAGGTGATGCTCGGCTATTCGGATTCGAACAAGGACGGCGGCTTCTTCTGCTCGACCTGGGAGCTTGAGAAAGCGCAGCGCCGGATCAGCGAGCGGCTGGCCGGGCTCGGCTACCGCACCGGCTTCTTCCACGGCCGCGGCGGCTCGGTCAGCCGCGGCGGCGCGCCGACCGAGCGCGCCATCGCGGCGCAGCCCGCGGGCACGATCGACGGCATGATGAAGCTCACCGAGCAGGGCGAGGTGGTGTCGTCGAAATACGCCAACCGCGGCACCGCGCTCAACCATCTGGAGCTTCTGGCCTCCTCGGTCCTGACCCATGCGGCGCTGTCGCCGCTCACGCGCGAGAGCGGCCACGATCCCGAGCATGACGAGGCGCTCGAGGCGCTGTCGGGCATGTCGCAGGCGGCCTATGTCGGGCTGGTGCGGATGCCGGGCTTCGTCGGCTATTTCCAGGAGGCGAGCCCGGTCGAGGAGCTTTCGTCGCTGAAGCTCGGCTCGCGTCCGGCGCGGCGCTTCGGGGCGATGACGCTCGCGGATCTCAGGGCGATCCCCTGGGTCTTCGCCTGGTCGCAGAACCGGCACATGCTGACCGGCTGGTACGGGATCGGCTCGGCGCTCGATGCCTTCGTGAAGGTGCGGGGGGGCGCGGGGGCCGGGCTTCTGCGCGACATGTTCGACCGCTCGCGGCTCTTCCGGCTGATCGTCGACGAGGTGGAGAAGTCGCTCTACCAGTCCGACATGCGGATCGCTGCCGATTACGCAGCACTTGTCGGCGACGCGGCGACGCGCGAGGCGGTCTTCGCCAAGGTCCGGCGCGAGCACGAGGCGACGGTGGCGGCGATCCTCGACCTCACCGGCCAGCGCGGCATCGCCGAGCGGTTCCCGCAGTTCCGCGAGCAGTTCGACCGGGTGCGGCCGGAGCTCGACCGGATCAACGGCCTGCAGGTCGAACTTCTGCGCCAGGTGCGCGAGGACACCAAACGCAACGGCATCTCGGTGCCGCTGATGCAATCCATGCACTGCATTGCCGCCGGCCTCGGCTGGACCGGCTGACCAAGGAGAGACTTATGGACACCGCAATCCGCGACACCGGATTTTTCACTGAACCGCTTTCCTCCCGCGATCCCGAGCTTTTCGGCTCGATCCGCGACGAGCTTGGCCGTCAGCGCGACGAGATCGAGCTGATCGCGT
>NZ_JAOVQO010000055.1:0-2796 GCF_025673475.1 Albidovulum salinarum
GTAACCGGCCGGATTGGGCCGCAGTGGCCGCGATGATCTGTGATAGGCTCGCGGCATGGAGATTGACCGAGACCGGATCGACGACGCCGTTCTGGGTCTGATGTGGTTGACGCTGCATGATGAGCGGCGGGCTTGGAAAGGCTTTGACTGGGAGTGCTTGGGGCGGTTGCACGAGAAGGGGCTGATTGCCGATCCGGTCAACAAGACGAAGTCGGTTGTCTTGACGGATGAGGGGCTGAGGCGCGCCGAGGAACTCTTTCGAGCGATGTTCACGCGGCCTCGGCCTTGACGGTGCCCATGGGCTTCCAGTTCCAAGGCAGAAGCTCATCGATCCGATTGATCTTGTGGTCGTTGATCCGGGCGAAGATATCGGCGAGGTAGGCCTGCGGATCGAGCCCGTTGTCCTTTGCGGTCTCGATGATGGTCATCGCGGCGGCCAGCGTCTCGCCGCCGGCATCCGAGCCCGCGAATAGAAAATTCTTTCTGCCCAATGCTATAGGCTTCATCTTCCGCTCGGCCGGGTTGTTGTCGATTGCCACGCGACCGTCGTCGAGGAACAGGCGGAACGACTCCCAGCGGTTCAGCCCGTAGCGGAACGCCTTGGCCAGATCGCTCTTTCCGGGAATGCGCTTGAGCTGCTCCTCGGCCCAGGCCCTGAAGGCCTCGACCTTGGGTTTGCTCCGGGACTGACGCGCAGCACGGCGCGCCTCAGCGCTTTGCCCTGTGATCTCGGCCTCAATGTCGTAGAACTCGCCGATCCGCTTCAGGGCCTCGAGCGCGATGGCGGAGCCGGTTCCCTTGTGGACGTCGAAGAAGTCTCGTCTGAGGTGTGCCCAACAAGCGGCCTCGCGGATCCGCGGCTGGCCGTCCTCGTCCGGTACATAGAGCGATTTGAAACCGGTATAGGCATCGGCCTGGAGGATCCCGCGGAAACCGACGAGATGCTTATGGGGATGCTCCCCCTTGCGATCGACCGAGAAGAAATAGGCGCTGCTGGGTGGCGCCGCTCCGCCCCAGGGCCGGTCATCTCGGAGGTAGATCCAGATCCGCCCCTCCTTCACGCCCTTGCCGATCCCCTCGTTGCGCTTCGAGGGATCGAGGACGCGGACGGTGGTGTCGTCGGCATGCAGCCGGTCGGTCTTCATCACCTCCGTGCGGATCCGCTCGACCAGCGGCGCCAGCACCCGGATGCCCTGACCGCACCAGTCGACCAAGGTCGAGGACGGAATGTCGGCGCCCATCCGGGCGAAGATCTCCTGCTGGCGATAGAGCGGCAAATGGTCGTCGAATTTGGCGACGAGGATATGCACCAGCAGCGCCGGCCCCACCATGGCGCGCGGGATCGGGCGCGACGGCGCGGCAGGCTGAGTGATCTTCTCGCAGCGACGGCAGGACTTCTTCAGCCGGGCCGTCTCGACCACCTTCAGCCTGGCGGCGATCAGATCGAGGATCTCACTGACGTCTTCGCCGACCAGGCGCAGGGCGCCGCCGCAGTCGGGGCAACTGTCGCCGGGATCGAGCACGATGCGCTCGCGCGGCGTCGCGGCCGTCACCCGCGGCTTGCGGCGGCGCGGGACGGTGACCGTCTTGCCCTCGGCGACCGACGCAGTGACCGCGTCATCCTCTTCGGGCGGCATCTCGGCCTCACTGCTGGCCTGGCTCACCTCGAGGTTCTCGAGCGCCAGTTCCAACTGCTCGATCTCGCGCGCGATCTTCTCCGAGCTCTGGCCGAACCGCTGCTTCTTCAGCCGGGTGATCCGCAGCCGCAGCGCCTGCACCAGCGCTTCATGGGCCCGCAGGCTGACCTTCAGCCTTGCAACCGTCTCTTCCACCTTCGCGTTCTCCGCCTGCAAAGCCGCGATCATCGCCTTCAAGGCGGCCGGATCGTCGGGCAATTGGGCGGTGGAGGAGGACATGCGGATGTCTATCACGACAGGCAAGAATGGCCAATAAAATAAAGCAAAAACAGATGGATAATCAACCAACCCGGGCCGGCGGCGCGCCCCAGTCTGGTCGTCGCCAGTCGATTCCTTCCCAGAGCATGGCCAGTTGCGCCGAGGTTAGCCGGGCCACCCCGTCACTGGCCGAGGGCCAGGGAAAACGTCCACGGGACAGGACCTTGTAATAGAGACAAAATCCCTGACCGTCCCAATACAAAAGCTTCACCCTGTCACTCTTGCGTCCGCGAAAGGCGAAGACAGCGCCACCGGTCGGCTTCTGTCGCAGAACGTCTTGGGCGAGCGCTGCGAGGCCCGCAATCCCCTTCCTCATGTCAGTTGTGCCGCAGGCCAGGTAGACCCGCACACCGGTGCCAGGGCCGATCATGCCGTCTCCACCAACCGGATCAGTCGCGCCAGATGGCAATCCTCAACGGGGCCATTGCACAAAAGCCGGCGCCCGTTGCGCAGCACGATCTCCAGCGTGGACACCGACGGCCCCGCTGCCGCTCGCACCTCAGGTTCCGGCACTGGAGAAAGGTCGACCGGCAGAAACACAGCCTCCTCGGATCGCGGCCACATTCCCTTGCGGCGCAGCTCCCGCCGCCACTGGTAGATGTGCTGTCGCGTCAGGTCTTCCTCCCGCGCCACATCCGAAACTGTCCGGCCGGCTATGCCAACCCGCGCGAGGATCGCCAGCTTCTCCTCATCAGACCATCGCCGGCGGCGTTCCACACCCAGCACTTCACCCTGCCGCATTCAATCTCCCAGCCGATACGACGTCGGCAACGACGTCAATAACGACGTAGCCTAAGATCTGAAGACCACACTCGGAAGGCGGTCCAAAGCGGCCGGTTAC
>NZ_JAOVQO010000056.1:0-2445 GCF_025673475.1 Albidovulum salinarum
GCCGAGCAGGGCGCCGAGGCGATCCTGTGCAAGCACTGGGCCAACGGCTCGGCGGGGATCGAGGATCTCGCGAGGAAGGTCGTCGAGATGGCCGAGAGCGGCTCTGCGAACTTCGCGCCGATCTATCCCGACGAGATGCCGCTGTTCCAGAAGATCGAGACCATCGCCAAGCGCATCTACCACGCCGACGAGGTTCTGGCGGACAAGTCGATCCGCGACCAGCTCAAGGCCTGGGAAGAGGCGGGCTACGGGCATCTGCCGGTCTGCATGGCCAAGACCCAGTACTCGTTCTCGACCGACCCGAACCGGCGCGGCGCGCCGACCGGGCATTCGGTGCCGGTGCGCGAGGTGCGGCTTTCGGCCGGGGCCGGGTTCATCGTGGTGATCTGCGGCGAGATCATGACCATGCCGGGCCTGCCGAAGGTGCCGTCGGCGGAGGTGATCCGTCTCAACGAGGCGGGCCAGGTCGAAGGCCTGTTCTGATCCGGAAGGAGCGGCGGGGCGGGGCATCGAGCCCCGCCCCGCCGCGCGTTCCGCGGCCCCTCGGCGGGGCCGCGGCCCGCATCGGCGCCTTCCGCGCCGGGCGGGGCGAAGCAGGAGACGAGGCCGGAAGACGGGACCGGAAGACGAGACCGAGACGAGACCGGAAGACGGGGCGGATGAGCGCGACGATCATCGACGGCCGGGCCATGGCGCGGCGGATCCAGGCGGCGGTCGCGGCCGAGGCGGCGGAGCTGGCCCGGGCGGGCTGGGCGCCGCGTCTGGTCTCGCTCTCGGTCGGGGCGACGGCGGCGGCGGAGCTTTACGTGCGCAACCAGCGCCGCCAGGCGGCGGCCGCGGGGATCGGCTTCGAGGCGCGCGACTATCCCGCGACGATCTCGGCCGAGGAACTGGGCGGGGTGATCGCCGGGCTCAATGCCGATCCGCGGGTGCACGGGATCGTGATCCAGCGGCCGCTGCCGGCGGCGATCCCGGTCCGGGCGCTGCAGCGGGCGATCCATCCCCTGAAGGATGTCGAGGGGCTGCACCCGGCCTCGATCGGCAACATCGTCTACGACGATCTGGCGCTCGGCCCCTGCACGGCACGGGCGGCGGTGGAGATCCTGAGGGCGCTGCCGCTCGATCCCGCCGGGCTCGAGGTGACGGTGATCGGCCATTCGGAGCTCGTCGGCAAGCCGGTGGCGTTCCTCCTGATGGGGCTCGGCGCGACGGTGACGGTGTGCCATGCGCTGAGCCGCGAGGTGGCGGCGCATGCGCGGCGCGCGGACGCGGTCTTCGTCGCGGTCGGGCGGCCGGGCCTCGTGACGGCGGAGATGCTGAAGCCGGGGGCGGCGCTGATCGACATCGGCATCAACCGGGTCGAGACGCCGGAGGGCCCGCGGCTGGTGGGGGATGCGGATTTCGAGACCTGCGCCGAGGTCGCCGGCTGGATCACGCCGGTGCCGGGCGGGGTCGGACCGGTGACGGTGGCGATGCTGATGCAGAACGCGGTGCGCGCCACGAGGATGCAGATGGAACGGTACCGCGGCGCCTATGCCGGCGGTCAATGAGCAACGAGGAGACGGGAATGAGTGCCAAGATCATCGACGGCAAGGCCTTTGCCGCCGGGGTGCGGGGCCGGGTGGCAAGCCATGTGGCGCGGCTGAAGGCCGATCACGGGATCACGCCGGGGCTGGCGGTGGTGCTGGTGGGCGAGGATCCGGCGAGCGAGGTCTATGTCCGCTCGAAGGGCAAGTCGACCGTGGAGGCGGGGATGAACTCCTACGAGCACAAGCTCGACGCCGACACGTCGGAGGCGACGCTTCTCGCGCTGATCGACGCGCTGAACAAGGATCCGGCGGTCAACGGGATCCTGGTGCAGCTGCCCTTGCCGAAGCATCTCGACGCCGATCTGGTGATCAACGCGATCGACCCGGCGAAGGATGTCGACGGCTTCCACATCTCGAACGTGGGGCTTCTCGGCACCGGGCAGAAGTCGATGGTGCCCTGCACGCCGCTCGGCTGCCTGATGATGCTGCGCGACCATCACGGCTCCTTGTCCGGGCTCGACGCGGTGGTGGTCGGGCGCTCGAACATCGTCGGCAAGCCGATGGCGCAGCTGCTCCTCGGCGACAGCTGCACGGTGACGATCGCGCACAGCCGCACCAAGGACCTCGCCGAGGTCTGCCGCCGCGCCGACATCCTGGTGGCGGCGGTGGGCCGGCCCGAGATGATCCCCGGCGACTGGGTCAAGCCCGGCGCCACGGTGATCGACGTCGGCATCAACCGGATCGAGCGCGACGGCAAGACGAAGCTCGTGGGCGACGTCCATTACGCGAGCTGTGCCGAGGTCGCCGGCGCCATCACCCCGGTCCCCGGCGGCGTCGGCCCGATGACCATCGCCTGCCTGCTCGCCAACACCCTGACCGCCGCCTGCCGCGCCAACGGTCTGCCAGAGCCCGAAGG
>NZ_JAOVQO010000057.1:0-1779 GCF_025673475.1 Albidovulum salinarum
CCGCTCATCATGCAGCGTCAACCACATCAGACCCAGAACGGCGTCGTCGATCCGGTCTCGGTCAATCTCCATGCCGCGAGCCTATCACAGATCATCGCGGCCACTGCGGCCCAATCCGGCCGGTTACTGTAAGACGGGGTGTAGGACGAGTAAGAACTGTGGCCTCCGTAGCGAACATACCGACCACCACATGCGGGACAATTGGCGGCCGCGGCCGCTGAACGATGACCCTGAACTGGTGCTGTACATCTTGCCATATTAGATTCCATCTGTTGCCATGCCGACTACCATATATGGTTGCAATGCGACATTTAAGTACAACCAAAAGCAGAGGAAACTATAGCGCCCCGAAACCCATTTCCCGGGGCGCTTGGCTGGTCTCGCGGGAACGACGCAACGCTATGCCTAGCGCGGTTGGCTGGACCGCGTGCCGTAGCGAAGCCAACTCCTGCCGCTACAGTTGAGCTATCTCAACGAACGACCTGCCACGTTCCGTCCGCCTCCCACTGCGCCAGCGCTTCTATGGGAAAGTCCTTGTCCAGCGCGCCCGCTGCCATTTCCTCCCGGCACTGCGCCTCGAAGTTGGCGAAGCTCCCGTAGGCGCGGACGATTGGCGATGGTCGCGGCAGCCATGCCGTTTCCAGTCGCTGAACCCGGCCAAGGAGCCCCCGGACGCTCATTCCTCGCCCCGCAGAGCCTTTAGCGCCGCCCCGAGGCGCAGGGCCGCGGCGAAGTTGGCGTCCGCATAGGCTTGCCTTTCTTTCGCCGCCTCAAGCGTGCGCTGCCGCATCGCCTCAACATCAGCGGTCGTGGGGCTGGTGTCGGGGTCGTGACGCGCCGTCCCGCGGCGGGAGTAGTGCCCGTTGACGAGCACAACCTCCGGGTCGTTCTCGGGCGCGGGTGTATAGCGCGGCTTGTGGTCGTCATCGTCCCATACCCTGCCGCTCAGCCACTGGTCAGGTCCGCGCCTCATTGCAGCCGCTCCCAGGGCATCCCCTTCCGCTTCCTGATGTTCTCCCACTTATCGAGGGTCAGCAGCAATTCGCGTCCCGCCGCACGCACCTCGGGGGTCTTGCCCGCGAAAGCGAACTGGTGGGCGTCAGCGGCAAGGTGCAGGTAGTCCAGTGCCTCGGCGCTCTCCGCCGGATGCACGGTGATGGGTCCGTCCATAAACTCCGCCATCGACAAAGCGAAGCGCAACGCAGCGTCCATCTTGGCGATGGGTTGCGTGCCCAGCAGGTAGCGCCCACGCGGCGACGGGAAGTAGGTGGCGACCACCGTGTCGGTCGCGAACGGTAGCCGGACGATGACGTGGTTCCTGCCTGTGCAAATCATCGGCATCAGTTCACCGCCTTCGCTTCCAACATCGTAATCCGCTGTTCCAATTCTTCGGTCGCCCGCACCGACGACAAGGTGCCAATGGCGCTGACGATCTGCTGCGCAACCTCTGGGCTGACCTTCCCTGTGGCTACAGCATCCAGAACCCTCTCAACCTGCTGGCTGATGGGCAACGAAGCGTCAAAGTCAAATTTCACCCGCCCGCTGTCCGCCCGCAGGGGCGCGACGACTCGCGACAGAACCAACTGCGCGGCAGCGCTATCGCCGCCCAGCGCCTTCTGGATCATCACGTCCAGAATATCGCCCGCGCTGTCCTGATCCTCCCCCAGTGAAGTGGTCCGCCGTTATGTTTAGGAGAACGGAGGATCGACATGGCTACGAAGCGGCACAAACCTGAAGAGATTGTCATGAAGTTGCGGCAGGTTGAGGTGCTTGTCGGGC
>NZ_JAOVQO010000058.1:0-1638 GCF_025673475.1 Albidovulum salinarum
GCCCGAGGCCCACGTCGGTGGTCTGCTTCACCGCCTCGTAGGTCAGCGTGCCGGAGCGCGAGACGACGCCGACCGAGCCCTTCTTGTGGATATGGCCCGGCATGATGCCGATCTTGCATTCGTCGGGGGTGATCACGCCGGGGCAGTTCGGGCCGATGAGCGTGGAGCGGGAGCCCTGCAGCGCGCGCTTGACCTTCATCATGTCGAGGACCGGGATGCCCTCGGTGATGCAGACGATAAGCTCCATCTCGGCGTCGATCGCCTCGAGGATCGAATCCGCCGCGAAGGGGGGCGGCACGTAGATGACGGAGGCATTGGCCTCGGTCGCCTGCTTGGCCTCGTGGACCGAGTTGAAGACCGGCAGGCCGATATGGCTCTGGCCGCCCTTGCCCGGGGTGACGCCGCCGACCATCTTCGTGCCATAGGCGATCGCCTGTTCGGAGTGGAAGGTGCCCTGCGAGCCGGTCAGGCCCTGGCAGATGACGCGGGTGTTTTTGTTGACGAGGACTGCCATGATTGTCCCTTTTCCTACATGTTCAGGATGATGGCGCTGGTGCCATCGTCGATGCATTCGCCGGAATTGCCGGCCTGAGCGTAATGAATCCAGATCAGCCGCCGGGGCGCGAAGACCGAGAGGCCGTCGCAGGGGGTCGCCAGCCCGCGTTCGGGATGGCCGGTCTGCACCTGGCCCGGAAAGAGCCGCTCGGCGAGCGCGGTGCCGATGGCCTGCGCCATCGCGAGCGGCACTTGGCTCGACTGGAAGGTGCAGTAGCTCTGCTCGGACCCCGGTTCGATGACGCCCCACAGCTCGGGCGCCGTGACCTCGTGCGTGCCGGGATCGGCGCCCGGCGCGAGCGAGAACCCGGCTGCCGTGAACGCATCGACCACCTTTTCGGGGGTGCGATAGTTCCTCAGACAGATCTCCGCCGCGAGCTGCATGTTGACCGCCGCCGCCTCTTCCGCGGTCTTGGCCGGGGCGGGGGCCGGGAAGGCCGCCGTCAGAGCCAGGACTGCCGCGGGAAGCGGACCCCTCATCGCCTTACCCCTTCACCGCCTTGACGATCTTCTGCGCGGCATCCGAGAGGTTGTCCGCCGCGATCACGTTGAGGCCGGAGGTCTGGATGATCTCCTTGCCCTTCTCGACGTTGGTGCCCTCGAGCCGGACGACCAGCGGCACCTTGAGGCCCACCTCCTTCACCGCCGCGATCACGCCCTCGGCGATGATGTCGCAGCGCATGATGCCGCCGAAGATGTTGACGAGGATGCCTTTGACGTTCGGGTCCGAGGTGATGATCTTGAAGGCTTCGGTCACCTTCTCCTTCGTCGCCCCGCCGCCGACGTCGAGGAAGTTCGCGGGCTCGGCGCCGTAGAGCTTGATGATGTCCATCGTCGCCATCGCGAGGCCGGCGCCGTTCACCATGCAGCCGATCTCGCCGTCGAGCGCGATGTAGTTGAGGTCGAACTTCGAGGCCGCGAGCTCCTTCGGGTCCTCCTCGGTCTCGTCCCTCAGCGCGGCGATGTCGGGGTGGCGGTAGATCGCGTTGCCGTCGAAGCCCATCTTGGCGTCGAGGCACTTGAGATCGCCCTTCGGCGTCACGATCAGGGGATTGATCTCAAGCATCTCCATGTCCTTCTCGA
>NZ_JAOVQO010000059.1:0-1589 GCF_025673475.1 Albidovulum salinarum
GCCCGACAAGCACCTCAACCTGCCGCAACTTCATGACAATCTCTTCAGGTTTGTGCCGCTTCGTAGCCATGTCGATCCTCCGTTCTCCTAAACATAACGGCGGACCACTTCACTGGGGGAGGATCAGCCGCGCGTCCCGGCTGGACGCATTCGGTCGCGCTGAAGATCAGCGTCGGATCAGATTCGAGCTCTACGCCATCACGACCTCCCGGAAGGGCGTGTTGGTGCGCCACATGGCATGCAGGGTCACCGCCACCTTCCGGGCCAGCGCGACCTTGGCCTTGCGCGGACCGGTTCTCTCTGCAATCGCCTTGGCCCAGTCCCGCAGCCGTGGGCCGCCGAGGTTTCGGCAGAAGATGGCGTTCGCGGCCTCGAACAGGCACTTCCTGGTGAAGCCGTCTCCCCGTTTGGACACCCGCCCGTTCCGGCTGATCTCCCCGGATTCGTAGCGTCTTGGCGTCAGCCCCAGATAGGCACCCACGCTGGACGAACGGCGGAAGCGGGAGGCATCATCGAAGGCGGCGACAACCGCCATGGCGGTAATTAGTCCGACGCCGGGCGCTGTCATCAGCAGGCGGACGGCCGCATGCCGCTTGGCAATTGACCGGATCTCCGGCTGTCGAGCGCGGCAATGCGGGCCAGGATGTCCCGGCGCGCCCGCATGAGCGCCTCGAAGATCGGCACGAGGTCCGGGGCGACTGCCAACTCGCCTTCGATGATCTCCGCGGCCCGGCGCCTGAACCCGCCAACCCGCTTGCCGAACATGACGCCAAAGGTCTTCAGCAGCCCCCTGATCTCGTTCTCCAGCCTGACACGCATGCCGACCAGGGCCTCACGCGCCGTCAGCATCGCCCGGTTGACATAGGCATCATGGCTCTTGATCTGCGCGGCCTTGAACCAACCGGTGCGGACGATCTGCGCGAGACCGCGGGCATTATGCCGGTCGGTCTTGTTCGGCATCATCTTCAGCACGCCGCTCGCGTGGCGGGCATCCATGCAGACGATCGGTACCTGCCGCTCCGTCAGCGCGTTCCAGAGCCAGACGGCCAGCGGGCCGGTCTCCATGCCGACCCGTTCGAGGCCTTCGGTTCGTTCCGTCAGCCAGTCGGCAATCGCGTCCGGGCAGGTCGGCACCTTCGCCTCAGCCACCTGCGTCCCATCCCGACGCACCACGCAGATCGCCGTCTCCTCTTGCGACACGTCCAGCGCTGCAAACATTCCCATTGCGTCCTCCCTGCTCAGGCTCCGGCAGAGTGCCGGAGAGACAGATCCCATCCTGCAAGGAAGAAGGCCGCGGATGGGGCGTGTCGATTACGCTAAGTGGTGTGGTGTAGGAGGCCGCGCGCGGAGCCTTCGGCGCAGCGCAGCGCGCGGCCGTGGGTGGCGCTGGCGGTTACCCTCAATCTTCGGAGAAGGTTCGGCTGTGTTGTATAAATCCCGAGAGGGATTCATCTCGTGAATTCAGCGTGGTAGGTGGGTGGCATGAGCAGACCGACACCCGCGATCTACAAGACTTCGAACTGGCCAGCCTATAACGAAGCGCTCAAGCGCCGTGGGTCGCTGACGATCTGGTTCGACCCCGCGATGAA
>NZ_JAOVQO010000005.1:0-224873 GCF_025673475.1 Albidovulum salinarum
ACACCGCCACGCGGCGCGCGGTGCGCGAGATGATCGAGGCCTTCGGCGCCTTCATCGAGGTCCATGTCGCGACCTCGCTTGAGGAATGCGAGCGCCGCGACCGCAAGGGGCTCTACAAGCTCGCCCGCGAGGGCAAGATCAAGGAGTTCACCGGCGTCTCGGATCCCTACGAGGAGCCGCAGAACCCCGAGCTCAAGGTCGAGACCGAGAACGTCGACGTCGACAACTGCGCGCATCAGGTGATCCTGAAGCTCGAGCAGATGGGCCTGATCGGGCTCGGGAACGGTGGCGCCGGCAGACAATGAAGGTAAAGGCACTGACACCGGAGGCACGCCTGCAGCGGATCGTCGATTGCGGTCTCTGCATCGGATGCGGGCTCTGCCAGTCGGTGGCGGGGCGCGACAAGGTCCGGGTGAGGAAGGCCGCGGACGGCGAGTTGCGGCCCGAGGCGATGCCGGATCTGGACGACGCTGCCGTGGACCGCATCCATGCGACCTGTCCGGGAACCCGGGCCGAGGGGCTGCCGCCCGATCTGGCGGCGGAGGCGCCCTCCACGGATCCGGTCTGGGGACCGCTCCATCGGATCGTGCTTGGCTGGGCGGCCGAATCCGCCGTCCGGCACGAAGGCTCTACGGCGGGCGTCCTGACGGCGCTTGGACAATACCTGCTGCGATCCGGTCGCGTGGATTTCGTGCTTCATGTCCGGGCTTCGGTGGCGGAGCCGACCTTTGGCGAGGCGGTTCTGAGCCGCACCGAGGACGAGGTGCTCGCCGGCGCGGGATCCCGCTATGGGCCGACCGCGCCACTCATCAACCTCGATGCGGCACTCGCTCTCGGCAAGCCCTTCGCGCTGATTGCCAAGCCCTGCGATCTCAATGCGGTGCGCAACCTCGCCCATCTCGACGAGAGGGTAAGCCGGCTGATCCGCTACTGGCTGACACCGGTTTGCGGTGGCTACATGCCCGACAGCTCGCTCACCAAGGTGCTCGCGGATCGCGGGATCGATCGGACGAAGATGACGCGGCTGCGCTACCGGGGGCTTGGCTGTCCGGGGCCGACGACGGTCGGGTTCGCAGACGGAAGCGAGACCTCCATGCATTACCTCGACTTCTGGGGCGAGGATGAAAGCGCGTGGTCGCTGCCGTTCCGCTGCAAGATCTGCCCCGACGGCATCGGCGAGGGCGCCGACATCGCCGCCGCCGACACCTGGCCCGGCGCGAGCCCGGATCGTGACGCGTCAAGAACCGATCCCGGCGTGAACTCGCTCCTGATCCGCACCCGCGCCGGGATGGAACTCATCGCGGCGGCGGTCCGCGACGGGGCGCTTGCGCTAGGGCGCGACGTGGATGTCGCCTACATGAACGACACCCAGCCGCACCAGGTCACGAAGAAGCGGTTCGTTCATGCGCGGCACGCGGGCCTGCGCGACGCGGGTTCGCTGGCGCCCGACTGCGTCGGCCTGCGGATCGAGCACCTGTCCGCGATGAATGACCCGGCGGAGAACCGGGTGCAGCGCGACGGCTCCATGCGGCGGGCGCTGGCCACCGGCCGGGGCGGTGTGGAGTAACGCCCGCCCCTAGGAGGCCGCCTGCCGCGCGCGGCGCGGAACCAGTGCCTTGAAGAGGTCCCGCATCGCCAGCTTGCCGACAACGCGCCCGTCCTCGGTCACGTCGAAGGCGTGATCCGCGTCCCCGCCGGCGCGTTCGAGCGCCTGCTCGAGCGTCGCCTCGGCTTCGATCCGGTCTTGCCCCGCAGTGCCGTCCGCGGCCGCCATCACCGAGCGGACCCTGAGGACCCGCGCCCGGTTGATGTCGCGGACGAAGTTCTCGATGTAGTCGTCCGCGGGCTTCAGGATGATCTCCTGCGGTTCGCCCTGTTGGACGATCCGGCCGTCCTTGAGGACGACGAGGTGATCGGCGAGCCGCAGCGCCTCGTCGAGGTCGTGGGTGATGAAGATGATCGTCTTGTGCAGTTCCCGCTGCAGTTCCAGCAAGAGCGCCTGCATGTCGGTGCGGATGATCGGGTCGAGCGCCGAGAAGGCCTCGTCCATCAGCATGATCTCGGCTTCCGAGCAGAGCGCGCGGGCGATGCCGACGCGCTGCTGCATGCCGCCCGAAAGCTGGTGGGGATAGTGTGTCTCGTAGCCCTTCAGACCGACCCGCTCCAGCCAGCGGCGCGCGTTCTCGCGGGTGCCGGCGCCCGGCTCGCCGCGGATCGTCGGCGCGAGCGCGGTGTTGTCGAGCACGGTTCGATGCGGCAGAAGCGCGAACTTCTGGAATACCATCGACATCCGTGTCTGGCGCAGTCTGCGCAACTCCTCGTGCGAGAGCCGCGTGACGTCGGCGCCGTCGAGCAGGATCTCGCCCGCGGTCGGCTCGATCAGGCGGTTGAGATGCCGGATCAGCGTCGACTTGCCAGAGCCCGAAAGGCCCATGATGACGGTGATCTTCCCGGCATGCATGTCGACGTTGATATCCTCGAGGCCGAGGACGTGGCGGTGCCGGGCCAGAAGCTCCTCTTTGCCGACGCCCGCGCGCACATGAAGAAGCATCGCCTTCGGGTCGGAGCCGAAGATCTTGTAGAGGTTGCGGATCGAGAGTTTCGGCTGCGGGCTTTGCATGTTTATTCCAGGCCCCTCAGTGCTTGGTGGCGCGGTTGACCTGGGCGAGGGCCGCCTTGGTCACGCGGTCGAGGACGATGGCCAGCATCACGATCGCGAGGCCGGCGACGATGCCGACGCCAAGCTCGAGCTTGTTGATGCCCCGGAGCACGAGCGCCCCGAGCCCCGGTGCGGAGACCAGCGAGGCGATCACCACCATCGCGAGCGACATCATGATCGTCTGGTTGACGCCGGCCATGATGTTCGGCAGCGCGAGCGGGATCTGCACGCCGAAGAGCTTCTGGCGCGCCGACATGCCGAAAGCCTCGGCGGCTTCGAGCACGTCCTTGTCGACGAGCCGGATGCCAAGATCGGTGAGGCGGATCGCCGGAACGATGGCGTAGAGGATGATGGCGATGCCGTAGAGCTTCGATTCCGTCACGCTGAAGAGGAAGATCAGCGGGATGAGGTAGACGAAGGTCGGCAGGGTCTGGAGCATGTCGAGGACCGGGATCACCGACCGCTGGAGCCGGTCGCTGCGCGACATCGCGATGCCGATCGGCACGCCGATGAGGACGCAGATCACGGTGCAGACAAGGATGATGGCGAGCGTCTGCATCGCGTAGGTGTAATGGTCGACGAAGGCGAGCATCACGAGAACGATCGCCACGAACAGGGTGACGCGCGCCGAGCGCGCCGCGAACTGGACGACGATCAGGAAGATCGGGATCACGATCCACCATGGCATGGCAAGGATCGCCCAGAGCGCGCCGTCGATCGCCCAGCTCAGGGGCTGGGTCAGCGGGTCGAGCACGAACTTCAGCGGGTCCTTGATGTCGAGAAACACGCGTTCGAGCCCCGCCGTCAGCTCGCGCGTCCGCGGGATCGCGCCGCAGGCCTCGTGCAGCGCATCGAGCGAGGGAAAGGGCATGTCCCAGGGGCTGGTCTCGGCGACCTTGCCGGTCTTTGCCAGCAGGTCCGCCAGCGACTGGGGGCCGCCGGTGCTGCCCGCTTCGCACCAATCCTTGAGGCCGAGCGTCTCGAAGAAACCTGAATAAGCCGCCATCGCCGCCCCCCTTCACTTGTGTTCAGCCGGTTGGTCCGGCTTCGGCTATGGACGGGGGCGGCGACCGCCCCCGCCCGGTTTCAGGTCATTCGAGCAGAGCCGCCAGCTTGCCGCGGGCGTCGTCGTTGAGCCAGGCGCCCCAGACGTCCTTGTAAGTCGTCAGGAAATGCGCCGTGGCCTCATCGGCCGAGGCCTTGTTGTCTTCCTGCCAGGCGAGCACCTCGTTCATCTGCTCGTTGGTGAAGGTGACCTTCGACATCATCTCGGCGACCTCGGGATTGCTGTCGGCGAAGGTCGTCGTGACGGCGGTGACGACGCGGGCGCTGGGATAGGGCGACTTGCCCGGCGTCGCGCAGTCCGCGCTGGCGTTGCAGGCATGGGTGTCAGCGTCGAACTCGCCGATGTTCACCATCGCCATCGGGTACTTGCCAAGGACCGAGGTCGGCGCCCAGTAGTAGCCGAACCACGGCTCCTTGTTCTCGTAGGCCGAGGCGATCGCGGCCGCGAGCGTCTCGCCCGAGCCGTGGTTGAAGACCTCGAGCCCGCTGCCCTCGAAATCCCAGGCCTTGACGATGTTGTCGTTGGTGACCCGGCAGCCCCAGCCTTCGGGGCAGTTGTGGAACTTGCCGCCGACGAGCGCGGGATTGGCGAGGATGCCTTCCATCGTGGTGAGCTCGGGATGTTCGTCCGCGAGGTATTGCGGGATCCAGAACGCCTCGACGCCGCCGTCCGAGAGGACGTCGCCGAGGGTCTTCACCTTGCCGGCCGACTCGAGCTCGGGATAGGCGGGTGCGGTATTGATCCAGAGTTCGGTCGCGATGTCCGGTTCTCCGGTCTCGGCGATCGAGGTGACGGCGGGCAGCGTCGAGGACGGCACCACGGTGACGGTGCAGCCGTAGCCGTTCTCCATCAGGAACTTCGAGACCGAGGTGACCACGGCCGCCGAGGCCCAGTTCATCTCGGTGATCGAGACCTCGCCGCATTCGGCCAGCGCGGCCTGCGCGGACAGCGCGAGGGCCCCGCCCGCGATCGCGGCTTTCAGAACAGTCGTTTTCAAGTGAGTTCTCCCTTTTGGCATGGACAGGTCCGCCGGCTCGCCCGGTTCTCGTTCGTGTGCTCGCGGCGGCCGATACCGGCCACCCCATCGGTGCGTCGCGCGATCATCCGCCCGACCGCGCCTCGTCGACATAGATCCCGAGCGCGTGGCGCCGGCTGTGGAACGCCTCGATCGAACTGACCACCTCCTCGCCCGCTTCGGCGATGACGAAGGCGATGAGCACCTCGAAGAACGCCGTTAGCGCGACGGTCGAGGTGAAGAACTGCGGCGTCTCCGTCGGGACGAGGAAGCGGTGCCTCGCGTCGGCCATGATCGGCGAGGCGAGGCTGTCGGACACCGCGATGACCCGGACGCCCTGCGCGCGCGCCGCGGTCACGGCATCGACGACCTCGCGCCTGTAGGGATGGAACGTCATCGCGATGAGCACGTCGCGCTCGTCCGCCCGCGCGAGACCGTCCACCGGCAGCGTTCCGCCGTTCGGCAGGGCGCGCACGCCGTCGATGGCCATGCCCGCGAGATAGGCGAAGTTCTGGGCGACCGGGTTGGTCACGCCGACCCCGAGAACGAATGTGCGCCGCGCCGCGACGATCGCCGCGGCCGCCGCCGCGATCGCGTCATGGTCGGTCGAGGCGTAGAAGCCTTCGAGGTTGTCGATCGAGGCTTCCGCCGACGCGGCGTAGAGCTGACCGAGTTCCCCCCGCCGCGAGATCCCCTGCAGCCACCGCGCCCGGTCGGGATAGGTCTCCCGGCCCTGCCGGATGTCGTTGCGGAAGATCTCGCGGAACGACTCGTAGCTCTCCAACCCGACCGCGCGGGACAGCCGGACCAGGGTATTCGGCTTGACGTCGGCCTTCGCGGCGAGCTGGCGGATCGAGCTGATCCCGATCTCGGCGGGATGATCGAGCAGGTAGCCGGACAGCTTCGCGAGTTCCGGCGTCGTGTCGAGTCGCAGCGTCTGCAGGCGTTCGAGGATATCCGTGCTTGTTGCCACTGAGAGAACGTTTGTTTGTTTATAGATAGTAAACCGTACAAATGTTTGCTCTGTCTGTCCAGCCGGTCTTTTCGGCCGGAGGGATCCTGTGCATGCGCGACGACCGGCGCCGTGACGTGGGCGTGCCGCATATGGCGGTCGGCCGCCGCCGCACTGGCGGCGATCGCTCCGGCTCTCATGCCGCTGGCATCCAGAGATGACCATGACCCGTCACTTTCCTGTCGGTTCGAGTTTCCGGACGCCTCGTGCGCCGTCGCGACCGATCAAGCGCGATGGGCGGCGCGTCCCGCAACCTGCGGGCCGCGAATTCGGAAAATGCGTTTTCGCGCATTCGCGTTTCCGAACGGTGTCCAAGGTTCTTGCCAGTTTCTGCACCGGCGCGCGAAATGCGCGTGTCAGGGTTGGAGGGTGCAATGACGCGCGGTGCAATGGGCGGTCGGGCCGGAGGGCGCGCTGAACGCGTCGCAAAGCGGCTGGCGGCGCCCGAGGTCAATCCCTGCGCGCCGGGGCAGGTCGGGGGCTTCTACAAGCCGCTGTCCGAGCCGGAAATCGTCACTATCTACGAGACAGCGCTGCGCCTCCTGGCGGAACTTGGCATGGGCGAGGTGCCCGAGGTGCTCGAACGGCGCTTCCTCTCGGCCGGGGCGCGGAAGGCCGGCGTGCGCATCCTGTTCCCGCGCGAGATGGTCGAGCGGTGCATCGACCTTGCCGCCAAGACCTTCACCTTTCACGGTCGCGACCCCGCCCGCTCGATCGAGGTCGGCGGCGATCGGGTCCATTTCGGCACCGGTGGTGCTGCGGTCCAGACCCTCGACCTCGACACTGGCCGCTATCGGCCCTCGACGCTGCGTGACCTTTACGACTTCACCCGGCTCCAGGACACGCTCACCAACGTGAGCTGGTTCACCCGCTGCTGTGTCGCGACCGACGTCGCCGACAGCTTCGATCTCGACGTGAACACCGTCTTCGCGCTTCTGAAGGGCACGACGAAGCCGGTCGCGACCTCCTTCACGCTGGCCGAACACGTGGCGCCGATCCTGCGCATGGTCGATATCGCGCTCGGCCATGAAGGGGCGTTCCTCGGGACGCCCTTCCTCAAGGCCCATATCAGCCCGGTGATCTCGCCCATGCGCTTCGGCGAGGACGCGGTGCTGGTGACGCTTGCCTGCATGGAACACGGACTGCCCCTGTCCTGCATCACCGCCGCGCAGTCGGGTGCTACGGCGCCCGCGACACTCGCGGGGTTCCTCGCGCAGTCGCTGGCCGAGACGCTCGGCAGCCTGATGATGGTGAACGTCTTCAAACCCGGCTATCCGATGGTCTTTTCCAACTGGCCGCTGGTCATCGACCTCAGGACCGGCGCCTTCGCGGGCGGCGGCGGCGAGATCTCGGTGCTGAACGCGGCCTCGGCGCAGATCTCGAACTGGCTCGGCCTGCCCTCGGGCGTCGCCTCCTCGATGACCGACGCCAAGGCGATCGACGCGCAATACGGCGTCGAGAAGGCGCTCTCCTCGCTCGCCGCCGGTCTCGCGGGCGGCAATCTGATCTATGAGAGCTCGGGCATGACGGCCTCGCTCCTCGGCGCCTCGTTCGAAGCCTTCGTCCTCGACAACGAGATGCATGCGATGATCTACCGCGCGCTCCGCGGGATCGAGGTGACGCCGGACACGCTCGGCTTCGACGCGATCTGCGAGGCGGTTCTGGGCGAGGGGCATTTCCTCGGCGGCGCGCATACCCTGGCGGCGATGCAGCGCGACTACTTCTATCCGAGTCTCGCCGACCGCGACGCCCCGATCACCTGGACCGAGAAAGGCCAGCCCGATGCCTGGATGCGGGCGAAGGCGGCAGCGCGCGAGGTGCTCGCGACGCACCACCCCGCCTATCTCGATCCCGCGGCCGAGGCGAGGATCCGCGCCGAGTACAACATCCTCCTTGACGCCTGACCGTGCCCCGAAACGGGCTGCCGCAAGCGCGCGGCGGAGGGCTTAGGCAGAAACACGTCCAATTCGTCCGCTAGGCGCTGCGATATCAGGTGCGGGCCATCAGCTCGGCGATATGCGCCATCGATCTGCCGAAATTGGACGCTTTCGCGGATCGGATGATCCGCGGCGATGGCCGCGGCGCGGGGTGGCGTGCGAAAATCGACCTCCAGCAGAGCCGATATCAGGTGCTCAGACCTCAGGGGCTGCTGTCTCTGAATCTAATGGTGGCGGATATCGAGTCCACCCTGTCGCGTCGAGGTTGTCGAAACAATTACCCAAAAATGGGCAAAAATGTGACTATAAGTGGACATTCTGTGTCGCAATGTTGTCTAGATTTTGACATCATTCGTGGGTGGAGGCACGCTTGGCTCAATCGGGAGCGGCGATTGGGCGAACTGGTCGCCAAGTCCCATCAAGACCTTGAATGCGAGGTAAGAAATGAAGAATTATGTGTTTTTGACGAATGTTTTAGCGGCATTTACCGCACAAATGATTGTGACCGCACCCGCCTCGGCTCAGGGCGTTCGTACCGTACCCGAGCAGGTGGCTTTCTCGCAGTATTGCGAACGGACCCAGTTTACCCGCAGCGAACTGAATCGGCTTCAGAGACATCCGCAGTTCCCCGCCCTTCTGGAATACGCGCTCCAGAACTGCCCGGCGGTCGCGGCGGTGCTCGCTTCGGGCCCGACCGCGTCGATCAGTGAGCCGGATTCGGGCGATCGCAGGGACGACCCTCCGTTCGGTAACGGCGGCGATGGCGATGGCGGCGGCGATGGTGGCGGCGATGGCGGCGGCGATGGCGGCGGCGATGGCGGCGGCGATGGCGGCGGCGATGGCGGCGGCGATGGCGGCGGCGATGGCGGCGGCGATGGCGGCGGCGATGGCGGCGGCGATGGCGGCGGCGATGGTGGCAACGGCGGCAACGGCGGCAACGGCGGCAACGGTGGCAACGGCGGCAACGGCGGCAACGGCGGCAACGGCGGCAACGGTGGCAACGGCGGCAACGGTGGCAACGGTGGCAACGGTGGCAACAACCATTCCGGTGGCGGCGACGGCACGAATCCGGGCGGGCAAGGCAACGACGCCGGTACCGACAATCCCGGTGGCCGGAAGTAAGATGTAAGTGGTAGCTTAGGGTGGACGGTTCACAGGGCGCGGCGGAAAGCCGCGCCCTGTATCGTCTGGAACCGGTGGCGGTTAGAGACGGCGCCCGGAGAAGACCCCGCCAGCCAAGACGGCTTCCCAGCTATGGGGAGCGCGCGGGTTTTGCATCATCAGGAAGCTGTATCCGGTCTTGTGCCAGGGCTTGATCTGGTCCTTGAGGTTGTCGAGCACATAGTCCCCGGCATCCAGCCGCAGGACGAGCACGGCATGCGGCGAGCGTTTGGTGTCGAGCACGGTCGCCATCAAGAGCCGCTCTGCGGGGATTCCCTTCTCGATCAGGTGCAGCTTCTTGGCCAGGACGAAGTCCTCGCAATCGCCGCCGCGCGCCGTGGGCAGCGCCCAGACTTCCGCGCTCCCGTACTGTTTCTGATCCGAGACCTGCCGGTACTTGCGGTTGACCGCGCTGTTGACCGCCTTGGCGAGCGTCAACTGCTGTCCCGCGCCGGCGGCGCTGCCCTGAGTGCGGGCGCAGGCCCAACCGTAGCGGTCGCAGACGCCGGCAAAGCCCTGCGGCGCGGCGATGGCCTTGCGGGTTGGCAACTGCGCCGGCTCTCCCGGGCCGGCAGCCATGGCGACATCAGCAGAAGTCGCCACGGCGGTGGCAAGTGTAAGCCCACAAAGTACGCGGGCAAAGAGATAGCGGGCGCTGCCGGCGGCAATAGCGATCCGGCCGCGCAAAGCGGTCTGTCGAGCCATTTGGCCTCCTTTGGAACCCCCGCGCCCAGTACACGCGACGGCGCGGGGCTAAAATGTGGCGAAGATCGGGAATTTCGGCGAACGGCTGCCGCTGCGCGGATTGCCGCCGCGCCTCCAGGCCCGACGGCGCGGAGAATCGCTCATCACGCTACGGAAAGCGGCCCTTTCCTTGGCTGCGGCGCGCCCCTATAACTCGCCGCGGAAGATGGAGGCGTTAATGCGCAAGGCCACGATCAGCCGGAAGACGGCCGAGACCGAGATCACGGTGGGAATCGATCTCGACGGTAGCGGCAGCTATTCGAACGAAACGGGGGTCGGGTTCTTCGACCACATGCTGGACCAGCTGTCGCGGCATTCGCTGATCGACCTGAAGGTCCGCGCCAAGGGCGATCTTCACATCGACGACCACCACACGGTCGAGGACTGCGGCATCGCGCTCGGCCAGGCGCTGGCCAAGGCGCTCGGCGACAAGAAAGGTATCCGCCGCTACGGACATTTCGCGCTCGCCATGGACGACGCGCAGGTGGCCTGCGCGCTCGACCTGTCGGGGCGGCCCTACCTTGTCTGGAACCTCGATTTCCCGACCGCCAAGATCGGCGCGTTCGACACCGAGCTCGTGCGCGAGTTCTTCCAGGCGCTGTCGACCCATGGCGGCATCACGCTGCATGTCGACCGGGTGCACGGGATCAACAGCCACCACATCGCCGAGGCCGCCTTCAAGGCCGTGGCGAAGGCGCTGCGGATGGCGGTGGAGCCTGATCCGCGCGCGGAAGGTGTGCTGCCCTCGACCAAGGGCGCGCTCTAGTCCCATGCTCACGGTTCTCGTCGACTACGATTCGGGCAATCTCCATTCCGCCGAAAAGGCGATGAGCCGCATGGCGACCGAGACCGGGGCGGGCAGGGTGCTCGTCTCCTCGAAGCCCGAGGATGTGGCCCGCGCCGACCGGATCGTGCTGCCGGGCGACGGCGCCTTCCCGTCCTGCCGCGCCGCGCTCGACCGCTTCACCGGGCTCTTCGAGGCGATCGAGGAGGCGGTGACGGAACGCGGCCGCCCGTTCCTCGGCATTTGCATCGGCATGCAGATGATGGCGACCCGCGGGATGGAGTACACCGAGACCGAGGGCTTCGGCTGGATCGCCGGCGAGGTGGTGAAGATCGCGCCCGAGGATGCCGCGCTCAAGGTGCCGCATATGGGCTGGAACGACCTCATCATCGACCATCCGCACCCGGTTCTCGACGGGATCGAGTCCGGCAAGCACGCCTATTTCGTCCATTCCTACCATTTCCGCGTCGCCGACCCGGCGCACCGGCTGGCCCATTGCGACTATGGCGGCGACATCACCGCGATCGTCGGCCGCGACAACATGGTCGGCGTCCAGTTCCACCCCGAAAAAAGTCAGGCGACCGGCCTGAGGCTGATCGCCAACTTCCTCAAGTGGCGGCCATGACCGACATCGCCGCGATCCTGCGCGAGATCCACGAGACGGTGGGCCGAAGCGCGGATCGCGGCAGGGTCGCCGACTACATCCCCGAACTGGCCGAGGTGGATCCCGGCCGGTTCGGTATGAGCGTCGTTCTAGCCGATGGCTCCGAGCATTCGGTCGGCGACGCGGCGGTGCCGTTCTCGATCCAGTCGGTTTCCAAGGTCTTCGCGCTCGCCCTCGCGCTCGGCCGGCTCGGCGACCGGCTCTGGTCTAGGGTCGGCCGAGAGCCCTCGGGCCTCGCCTTCAACTCGATCCTCCAGCTCGAACACGAGCGCGGCATTCCCCGCAACCCGTTCATCAATGCCGGGGCCATCGTGGTGACCGACGCGGTCCTCGCCGGCCACGCGCCGCGGGAATATCTCGGCGAGCTCCTGCGCTTCATCCGCGCGGCGGCGGAGGACGACGGCATCCATATCGACGATTCCGTGGCGCGGTCCGAGACCGAGACCGGCCACCGCAACTTCGCGCTCGCGCATTTCCTGCGCGCGCATGGCAATCTCGAAAACCCGCCGGAGCTGACGCTCGGCGCCTATTTCCACCAATGCGCGGTCGAGATGACTTGCACCCAGCTTGCCCGCGCCGGTCGCTTCCTGATGGCCGCACCCGGCATGCCGCGCATGGTGTCCGCGGACCGGGTACGCCGGATCAACGCGCTGATGATGACCTGCGGCCATTACGACGGCTCGGGCGATTTCGCCTACCGGGTCGGCCTGCCGGGAAAGTCCGGCGTTGGCGGCGGCATCCTCGTCATCGCGCCGGGCCGCGCCGCGATCGCCGTCTGGTCGCCGGGGCTGAACGCGCAGGGTAATTCCAAGCTCGGGACCGAGGCGGTCGAACTGCTGGCCCGCCGCACCGGCTGGTCGGTCTTCGGCTGAACCCGGGTCTCAGTAGATCCGGTTCCAGGTCTGGCCGTCACAGACCGGGCCGACGCAGCCGCGCACGATCAGCTGGTCTCCCTTGAGCCGCGCCTTCGCGTCATAGACCTTGTCGTGTAGCGGCACCCAGACCCGGCCGCCGAAATAGGTGCCGTTTCCGTTCGGTTTCAGGTCCCAGAACAGGTCGCGGCCCATTGAGCGGGTCACCACGCTCTTTCCGGCGCGGTCGAATACCTGCATCACGCGGCCGCAGAAAGCCTCGCCGCAGCGGCGGATGACGACGAGCCCGATCTGGCCCTTGTGGTCGGGCTCGACCTGCCAGGTACCGAGGATCGGATCGGCCAAAGCGGCGGTGCCGAGGCACGCGCCGACACCCACCGCGAAGAGAATCCCGCGAATACGCATGGCAGCCCCCTCCATGCAAGGGGCCGAGGCGCCGGCCCCACGCGGGGAAGATGGGGACGCCACCGGGTATTTGCCAGTGGCGCCGTGCCGCTATCGCGCCGGCAATCTCATTTCACCCGCGTCCAGTCCGAGGCGCGGCAGATCACGCCGCCAAGCACGCAGCCCGACACCGCGAGGCTGTCGCCCGACAATTGCATCTTCGAGCGATAGGTCTTGTCCCGGTCCGGCGCCCAGACCTTGCCGCCGCCATAGGCGCCGTCGCCGCCCGCGGTCATGTCCCAGACAATGCGCTTGCCGACATTGGGCGAGTCGAGCTCCTTGCCCGCCCCGTCGAAAGCCTTGACCAGCACGCCGCAGAACGCCGCACCGCAGGGTGCGATCTCGACATGGCCGTAATTTCCGTTGTCGTCGGGCTTGGTCTTCCACATGCCCTCGACCGGATCGGCCGCCGCGGCCCCGGCGACGAGCGCGAGTGCTGCGGCGAATGCGAGTATCTTCATCTTTTCAGTCCTCCCTGAAACCGCCCGGATCATTCGCCGAGGATCGCGTCCCGGTCCAGCGTGACGCTGCGTTGATGCACCTTTGCAATCGCCCGTCCGCTGTGGCAAGAGGCCCCCGCATCACGTCCGGAGACCCGCCATGATCCTGTATCCCGCCATCGACCTCAAGGACGGCCAGTGCGTGCGGCTCCTGCATGGCGAGATGGACAAGGCCACCGTCTTCGGCGACGACCCCGCCGCGCAAGCCGCGAAGTTCGAGGCGGCGGGCTGCGAATGGCTGCATCTCGTCGACCTCAATGGCGCCTTCGTCGGCCAGCCGGTGAACGCCGCCGCGGTCGAGGCGATCCTCGCCCGCGTCAAGGTGCCCGCCCAGCTTGGCGGCGGCATCCGCGACATGAGAACGATCGAGACCTGGCTCGACAAGGGCCTCGCCCGGGTGATCCTCGGCACCGTGGCGGTCGAGAACCCGGACCTCGTCCGCGAGGCGGCCCGCGCCTTCCCGGGCAAGGTCGCGGTCGGCATCGACGCGCGAAACGGCCGCGTCGCGACCAAGGGCTGGGCAGAGGAGACCGACGTGATGGTCACCGATCTGGCGAGAAGCTTCGAGGATGCCGGCGTCGCCGCGATCATCTACACCGATATCCTGCGCGACGGCGCGATGAAGGGGCCGAACATCGCCGCCACCGAGGCCTTGGCCCGTGCGGTCTCGATCCCGGTCATCGCCTCCGGCGGCGTCTCCACGCTCGCCGATCTGATCACGCTCCGCGATACCGGCTCCATCGCCGGGGCGATCTCGGGCCGGGCGCTCTACGACGGCGCCATCGATCTTGCAGAGGCTCTCGCCGCGCTCCGGGCCTAACCGCCCGCCGCGACCGCCGTCAGCTTGCCGAGCGCGCCCGACATCTTCACCAGCACCTCGGCATCGGCGGGCACGCCGAGCCCCTCGAACATGTCGGCCGGCTCCTCGTAGGCGAGCCAGACCCCGCCCTCGCCATCCTCGTAAGCCAACACCTTGAGCGGCAGATAGAGCCCGGCCAGCGGATCGGCCTGCATCGCCGGCGTGCCGAGCGCGGGGTTGCCGAAGATCAGCAGTTCCGAGGCACCAAGTTCCATCTCCACGCTCGCCGCCCCGGCGCCATGATCGACGCGCGCGAAGACCGTGGCCCCGGCGCCGCCGACCGCGGCCTCGAGCCGGTCCATGACCTCCGGCACGCTGCCTTGCGCCGCGACACGGGTCACCTCGGCACCCGCCGGCAGCGCGACGATCGCGGACAGGATCGCAAAAACGAGCGGTTTCATCTCGTACCCCCTTTTTCTCGTGGCCCCGCAAGGGTCGGGCCTTGCCCCGGCCTTGCCAAGAAAAGTTGCCGTGATCGGCAGAACCCCGCCCCTTCATCTTGCCGGAAATATCCCGGAGGGGTCCGGGGAGGCAGCGCCGCCCCGGCGGGTCGGCCCGGCGCAGCCGGGACGAAACCCCTTCCCCCCCGCGCCCGCCCGCGCTAGGAGGGGCCGAGAGGACCCGCCATGCTCAAGACCCGCATCATCCCCTGCCTCGATGTCGCCGATGGCCGCGTCGTCAAGGGCGTGAACTTCGTCAACCTGATCGACGCCGGCGACCCGGTCGAGGCCGCCAAGGCCTATGACGCGGCGGGTGCTGACGAGCTCTGTTTCCTCGACATCCATGCCACCCATGAGAACCGCGGCACGATGTACGACCTCGTCACCCGCACCGCCGAACAGTGCTACATCCCGCTCACCGTCGGCGGCGGGGTCCGCACGCATGAGGACGTGCGCGCGCTCCTCCTCGCCGGCGCCGACAAGGTCTCGTTCAACTCCGCCGCCGTGGCCAACCCCGACGTCGTTGCCGAGGCCGCCGACCGCTTCGGCGGCCAGTGCATCGTCGTGGCGATCGACGCCAAGACTGTCGAGCCCGGCCGCTGGGAGATCTTCACCCACGGCGGTCGCAAGCCCACCGGCATCGACGCGGTCGAGTTCGCCCGCACCGTCGCGGCAAAAGGGGCGGGCGAGATCCTGCTGACCTCTATGGACCGCGACGGCACGCGCGCCGGGTTCAACCTGCCGCTCACCCGCGCCATCGCCGATGCCGTGGATATCCCGGTGATCGCCTCCGGCGGCGTCGGCACGCTCGACCATCTCGTCGAGGGCGTGACCGAGGGCCATGCCTCCGCGGTCCTCGCCGCCTCGATCTTCCATTTCGGCGACTACACGATCCGCGAGGCCAAGGAGCACATGGCCGCCGCCGGCATCCCGATGAGGCTCGAATGACCACGCTCGACCGGCTCGCCGCCACCATTGCCGCCCGCAAGGGCGCCGACCCCGACACCTCCTGGACCGCGAAGCTCCTCGCCAAGGGGCCTGAGAAATGCGCCGAGAAGTTCGGCGAGGAGGCGGTCGAGGCGATCATCGAGGCGGTGAAGGGCGACCGTGCCCGGCTCACCGCCGAGGCGGCGGACGTGCTCTACCACCTCCTCGTCATGCTCGCCGCCCGCGACGTGACACTCGACGAGGTGCTTGCGGAGCTTGACCGCCGCGAGGGCCTCTCCGGCCTCGCCGAAAAGGCGTCGCGCGGCTGACCGCTGCTCAGAGCCGCGACGAGATCACCCCGGTAGCGAAGCCACCCATCCGGAGCTCGCCGAAAAGCCGCTGGTACTCGATCTTCGGGCAGCGGTTCTGCACCACCCTGAGCCCCGCCGCCCTGGCCCGCGCCGCGGCCTCGGGGTGGCTGACGCCGACCTGCATCCAGATCGTCCTGAGGTCCGGCAGTTCCGCCAGCGCCGCCTCCACGATCCCCGGTACCGATTCGGCGCGGCGGAAGATGTCCACCATGTCGACCCGAGCCGCCTTCGGGATCGCGCCGAGGTCGGCATAGACCCGCTGGCCGAGGATCTCCTCGCCGGCATGGCCGGGATTGACCGGGATCACCGTGAACCCCTTCTGCCCCAGATATCGCGCCACATAATGCGAGGGCCGCACCGGGTTGGGTGAAACGCCGACCGCCGCGATCACGCGGGTCGACGTGAGGATGTCGCGCAGGAAGCCGTCGGAATACTCGGTCATGTGGGTGATCTGCCAGAAAAAGGCGCCCGATCCAAGAGGACGGGCGCCAGTCGCGGAACGAGGGACAGTGATAAGAAGCGCAGCTGTTCCGGTGCCACGCTTCAAAACAACTATGTAGTGTAGAGACGCAATAATGAAAGACCGTGTCGCGCAGTTGTGATCACTAACGGCCGGCCGCAAGCGCGGCTGCGCCGGGACGCAGGCCCGACCGGCGAATCGGCGGGGCGCGCGTGCCGGCGCGAGGCGGCCGGGCAGCGGCAGGCGGACGTCGCCCCTTCCCCGGCGCCAACCGTCGAGCCGATCCGGCAAGTGCCGATGCCCCCGGCCGCCGGGGGCAACCGCAGCGCCCGACTGCCCGCCTCAGCTGCCGCGATAGGTCCCGTAGCCGAAAGGCGAGAGCAGGAGCGGCACATGGTAATGCGCCTCCGGATCCGAGATCCCGAACCGGATCGGGATCTCGTCGAGAAAGCGCGGCGCTTCCGGCGCGGCCCCCGCCGCGTCGAGATAGGCCCCGGCGCGGAAGACAAGCTCATAGACCCCGACTGCGAAGGCGCCCTTGGGCAGGATCGGGCTGTCGGTGCGCCCGTCCGCATTCGTCACCATCCGCGCGAGCGACCGCCGCTCTTCGCCCGCGACCGTGAAAAGCTCGATCTCCAGCCCCGCCGCCGGCACCCCCCGCGCGGTATCGAGCACATGCGTCGTCAGGTAGCCCTCGGCCATCGTCGTCCTCCTTCTGCCGTCTCCCGCATCATGGCCCCGGGCGGGGGGAAAGGCGACCACCCCTGCGCCCATCAAGTCTTTCAGTTTTTTATTGATAATATTGCGGCGCGGCAGCGGCTAAGACTGGAACCGGAGCAGAGGCAAAGGGCCAAGTATGAACCGTTACCCCCGCGACATGTCCGGCTACGGACCCACCCCGCCCGATGCGACCTGGCCCGGCGGCGCCAGGATCGCGGTGAGCCTCGTCCTGAACTACGAGGAGGGCGGCGAGAACTCGATCCTGCATGGCGACGCCGCCTCCGAGGCCTTCCTCTCCGACATTCCCGGCGCCCAGCCCTGGCCCGGCCAGCGCCACTGGAACATGGAATCGATCTACGACTACGGCGCCCGCGCCGGCTTCTGGCGGCTCCACCGGCTTTTCACCTCGCTCGACATTCCGGTCACCATCTACGGCGTCGCCACCGCGCTGGCGCGTAACCCCGAACAGGTCGCCGCGATGGCATCTGCCGGCTGGGAGATCGCCAGTCACGGGCTGAAATGGGTCGAGCACCGCGACATGCCCGAGGCAGAGGAACGCGCCCAGATCACCGAGGCGATCCGGCTCCATACCGAGGTCACGGGGAGCCGCCCGACCGGCTGGTACACCGGGCGCTGCTCGGTCAACACGGTACGGCTGACGGCCGAGCAGGGCTTTGACTGGATCTCCGACACCTATGACGACGACCTTCCCTACTGGATCGAGGTGGGCGAGCGCGACCAGCTCGTCATCCCCTACACGCTCGAGGCCAACGACATGCGCTTCGCCACCGCGCCGGGATATATCGAGGGCGAGCAGTTCTTCACCTATCTCAAGGACGCCTTCGACACGCTCTACGCCGAAGGCGCGGCGGGTGCGGCGAAGATGATGTCCGTCGGACTCCATTGCCGCCTGATCGGCCGGCCCGGCAAGATCGCCGGGCTGAAACGCTTCCTCGACTACGCGAAGGGCCACGACGGCGTCTGGTTCCCGCGCCGCCGCGACATCGCGCGCCACTGGGCCGAAACCCACCCGCCCAAGCGCTTCGACCGGCCGAGCCGGATGGACAAAGCCGCCTTCACCGCCCGTTTCGGCGGGGTCTTCGAGCATTCTCCGTGGATCGCCGAACGTGCCTGGGCCCTCGAACTCGGCCCCGCCCACGACACCGCGGCGGGTCTCCACAACGCCCTTGCGAGGATCTTCCGCTCCGCCTCCCGCGCCGAGCGGCTCGGCGTGCTGACCGCCCATCCCGACCTCGCCGGCAAGCTCGCCGCCGCCAAACGGCTGACAGCCGAGTCGACCGCCGAACAGGCCGGCGCCGGGCTCGACGCGCTCACCGATACCGAACGCACGACCTTCACCGAACTCAACGCGGCCTACATGAACCGCCACGGCTTCCCCTTCATCATCGCCGTGCGCGACCACGACAAGGCGTCGATCCTCGCCGCCTTCCAGCGCCGCCTCGACAACGACAGCGATGCCGAATTCGCCGAGGCCTGCCAGCAGGTCGAACGCATCGCCGAGTTCCGCCTCAAGGACATGCTGCCCCGATGACCCCCTACCATGCCCCCCCGGGCGGCCTGCCGCCGCAGACGAGCCTGATGACCGGCCGCGCCGTCTTCACCGAGGCCTATTGCGTGATCCCGAAGGGCTGCTTCTCCGACATCGTGACGAGCGCGCTGCCCGGCTGGACCGACACTCGACTCTGGATGATCGCCCGGCCGATGTCCGGCTTCGCCGAGACCTTCAGCCAGTACGTGATGGAAGTGGGCCCCGGCGGCGGCTCCGACCTGCCCGAACCCGACCCGGTCGCCGAGGGCGTGATCTTCGTCACCAAGGGCGAGATCTGGCTCTCGCTCGATGGCGAGGAGCACGACCTCGGCCCCGGCGGCTATGCCTATATCCCGCCCGGCACCGACTGGAAGATCCGCAACGGCACCGGTCACACCGCGCATTTCCACTGGATCCGCAAGCTCTACGAATATGCCGCCGGCCTCGCCGCGCCGAAGGCCTTCGTCACCTCCGACCGCGAGATCACGCCCGTCGCGATGCCCGACACCGGCGGCCGCTGGGCGACGACCCGCTTCGCCGACCCCGAAGACCTCGCCCACGACATGCATGTCAACATCGTCACCTTCCAGCCCGGCGGGGTCATTCCCTTCGAGGAAACCCATGTGATGGAACACGGGCTTTACGTCCTCGAGGGCAAGGCGGTCTACAAGCTCAACCAGGACTGGGTCGAGGTCGAGGCGGGCGACTTCATGTGGCTCCGCGCCTACTGCCCGCAAGCCTGCTACGCCGCCGGCCCCGGCCCGTTCCGCTACCTTCTCTACAAGGACGTCAACCGCCACGCGAAACTCAGGGGCCCCGGCGCCTTCGGGCGATGAACCCGGCTCGCCGCTTCTTCATTGCCAAAATACCCCACGGGGGTCCGGGGGTGTGAAACCCCCGGCCGCGACGCAAGGGACGACGATGACGGCACCGATCCGAACCGAACCCCTCAGCGGGGAAAGCTTCGCCCCCTTCGGCGACGTGCTCGACGCCGCCGGCGCGCCCGACCGGCTCATCAACCAGGGCCTCTGCGGCCGCTACCACGACCGCGCCCGGCTCGACTTCGGCCCCGGCGGCCGCGCCGGGATCTCGATCTTCAAGGCCGAGTCCCGCGCGCTGCCCTATGCGCTCGACATGGTCGAACGCCACCCCGAGGGCAGCCAGGCCTTCCTCCCGATGTCCCTCGACCCGTTCCTCGTGATCGTCGCCCCCGACGAGGGGGGCACCCCCGGACGCCCGCGCGCCTTCCTCACCGCGCCGGGGCAGGGGATCAACCTTCTCAGGAACATCTGGCACGGCGTCCTAACACCCCTTCACGCCCCCGGCCTCTTCGCCGTGATCGACCGCATCGGCGACACGCCCAATCTTGAGGAACACTGGTTCCCGACGCCCTGGCTCGTGGCGTCCAACGGCTGATGAAGGCCGGACAACGGCCCCAAGACGCGCGACGGAGAGGGAGAGACCCATGACCGATGTTTCCATCGGGACGCCGGACCAACTCCGCGACCCCGACTACACGCCGCCCCTGGCCAAGGCCGTGCCGCTCGGCATCCAGCATGTGCTGGCGATGTTCGTCTCGAACGTGACGCCCGCGATCATCGTCGCGGGCGCTGCCGGCGTCGGCTTCGGCTCCGACGATCTCGCGCCGATGCTCTACATGATCCAGATGTCGATGCTCTTCGCCGGGATCGCCACGCTCTTCCAGACGATCGGCATGGGCCCGGTCGGCGCGCGGCTGCCGATCGTGCAGGGGACGAGCTTCGCCTTCGTGCCGATCATGATCCCGGCGGTCGCCGGGCTCGGCACCGCGGGGCTTGCCGGATTGATGACGGGCGTCGTCATCGGCGGCTGCTTCCATTTCTGCCTCGGCTTCGTCATCGGCCGTATCCGCTACGCGCTGCCGCCGCTGGTGACCGGGCTCATCGTCCTGATGATCGGGCTCGCGCTCGTCAAGGTCGGCATCCAGTACGCGGCGGGCGGCGTGCCGCTCGTCGGCAAGCCGGAATACGGCTCGCTCGCGATGTGGTTTCCGGCCCTCGTGGTCATCACGGTGACGCTGGCGTTGAAATTCTTCACCCGTGGCTTCCTCGCGGTGGCGGCGGTCCTGATCGGCATCATCGTGGGCTACATCGTGGCGCTGGCGTTGGGGCAGGTGGATTTCGGCCGGGTCGCGGGGGCCGCCCTTTTCGCTCCGCCGCTGCCCTTCGCATGGGGCTTCGAGCTCAATGGAGCGATCGTCATCGGCATGTGCCTGATGGCGGTCGTCTCGGCGATCGAGACGGTGGGCGACACCTCAGGCATCACCAAGGGCGGCGCGGGGCGCGAGGCGACCGACACGGAGATCGCCGGCGCGACCTTTGCCGACGGGCTCGGCACCGCCGTGGCCGGCATCTTCGGCGGCCTTCCCAACACCTCCTTCAGCCAGAACGTCGGGCTCATTGCCATGACCGGCGTAATGAGCCGCCACGTCGTCACCATCGGTGCCCTGTTCCTGATCGTCTGTGGGCTCATTCCGAAGATCGGCGCGGTGATACAGACCGTGCCGATCAATGTCCTCGGCGGCGGCGTGATCGTGATGTTCGGCATGGTCGCCGCGGCCGGCGTCAACATGCTTTCGGACGTGACCTGGAACCGCCGCAACATGGTGATCTTCGCCATCGCGCTGTCGGTCGGGTTCGGGCTGCAACTGGAGCCCGGGGCGCTGCAGCACCTGCCGAAGACCGCGCAGATCCTCATGACCTCGGGCCTGCTGCCGACCGCGATCATCGCGGTGGTGCTGAACCTCGTCTTGCCGGACACGATCGACGACTGATCCGGCGGAGCGTCCCTTCCGGACGCAAGTCATACGCTGTGGCCTGTGCTTGCGCACCGGCCACAGCCTGAGATGGCGTCACGCGGGGCGTGACGCCATCAGCCGCGCCGCGTCGAGCATGCGGTTGGAAAAGCCCCATTCGTTGTCGTACCAGCCGAAGACCCGGATCAGCCCGCCCGCGGTCACATGGGTCTCGGGCAGCGCCATCACGATGCTCTCGGGCCGTGCGCGCAGGTCCGAGGAGACGAGCGGTCTCTCGGTCCAGCCGATCACCCCGCCCGCGGCCTTGAGCGCCGCGTTGACCGCCTCGCGCCCCGGCTTCGCCCGTGCCATCACGGAAAGATCGACGGCGGACACCGAGGCCACCGGCACCCGCACCGCCGCGCCCTCGATCCGCCCGGCGATCTCGGGCAGGACGATGTCAAGGAGCCTCTGCGCCGAGGTCGTCGTCGGCACCATCGACAGCGCCGCCGCCCGGCTCCGCGCATATTCCTTGCCCGGCGCGTCGACCGTGGGCTGGCTGCCGGTATAGCAGTGGATCGTCGTCATCCAGCCGGTCTCCACTCCCCATTCCCGCTCGATCAGCCGCACCAGCGGCGCCAGCGCGTTCGTGGTGCAGGAGGCGTTCGAGACGATCCGGTGCTCGGGTTCCAGCCGCTCCTCGTTGGCGCCGAGCACCAGCGTGAAATCGGCGGTCTTCGAGGGGCCCGAGACCAGCACCCGACCCGCGCCGGCGCGGAGTCCGGCCTCCGCGAAGGAACGCTCGCCGCCGAGCCCGGTGCATTCCATCACCACGTCGATGCCGGACAGGTCGAGCGTCGAGAGATCCCGCGTCCCGGTCAGGCGGATCCGCCTTCCGTCGATGACGAGCGCGCCGTCCTCCAGCTGCACCTCGCCCTTCCAGGGGCCGAAGGTGGAATCGTATTCGAAGAGATAGGCCGCCATCTCGGGCGTCGCGATGTCGTTGACCGCGACGATCTCGATGCCCTTGCCGCCCGCGCCCGAAAGCGCCGCGCGCAGCACCGACCGCCCGATCCGGCCGAACCCGTTGATGGCGACGCGCACCGTCATATCTGCCTCCCCTTCCGCTCCGCCCGAGTAAAGCAGACCGGGCGGGACGGGGAAGCCCTATATTGTAACCGACACAGCCACGCCCTTCTCGGCCGCGAGCCGCACCGCCGCGCCCGCCACCGCAAGGTCCTGGAGCCCGACGCCGGTGCCGTCGAAGAGCGTGATCTCATCTTCGGACTGCCGCCCCGCCGCCATCCCGGCGATGACCGTGCCGATCGGCGTGATGTCGGCCTCTGCGATCAGCCCCTCGGCAATCGCGTGCTGCGCCTCGCCGATGGTGACCGATTGCGCCACCTCGTCGGTGAAGACCCTTGCACGGGCGAGAAGCGCGGGCTCGACCTCCTGCTTGCCCTTGGTGTCGGTGCCCATGCACGCGACATGCGTGCCCGGGCTCACATGCGCCTCCATCAGCGAGGCGGCGGGCGAGGAGGTGACGGTGACGATCGCGTCGGCCTCGGTCATCCGATCCAGAGGCACCGCCTCGAAGGGCAAGCCAAGTTCGGCCGCGACCTCGCCGAGCTTCGGCAGCATCTCCGGATGGTAGTTCCAAGCGATGACCCGCTCGAAGTCCCGAACCCGCGCCGCGGCGCGCAGCTGGAACTGCGCCTGATGCCCGGCCCCGACCATGCCCAGGACCTTCGCATCCTTCCGCGCCAGCCGGTCGACCGAGATCGCCGCCGCGGCCGCCGTGCGGAGCGCGGTCAGGAGATTGCCCCCCACCACCGCCGTCGGCCGCCCGCTCTCGGGGTCGAAGAGGAACACCGTCGACTGGTGGTTCGGGATGCCGCGCCCGGCATTGCCGGGGAAATAGCCGCCCGACTTCACCCCCATCACCGCGCCCTTGCGGTCGAGACCGGACTTGAACCCGTATTGCCGCCCCTCGCCGAGCGCCTCGCGGATGACCGGGAAGTTGTAGGCCTCGCCGCGCGCCATCGCGGCGAAGACCTCCTCGACGGCGGTGAAGGCGGCCTCGGGCGAGACCAGCGCGGCGATTTCGGATTCGGGGACAATGAGCATGGACGGAACCTCGGGTATGCGGATGTCGGTACGATATGTGTACGCGTGCAGCACGTTCGCTGCACGCGTTCCGGACGCCGGTGTCAGTAGGCCTTGCCGCGGGCCGACACCGGCCAGACGCTCTCGACCTTGCCGCCCCTGACGCCGACGTACCAGTCATGGACATTCGCGGTCGGGTCGCAGTGGCCCGGCACCAGCCGGAGCTTGTCGCCCACCTTCAGAACGCCCGCCGGGTCCTCGATGACGCCGTGCTCGTCCGAGCATTTGATGTACTTGACGTCGTCGCGGCCAAAGATGACCGGCAGGCCGCTGTCGACCGACTGCGCCTTCAGGCCGGCGTCGCAGATCGCCTTGTCGGGCTTGGTGTGGCTCATCACCTGGGTCAGGATGAAGAAGGCGTTCTCCCACTCACCCTGGTCGATCCGCTTGCCGTCTTCGTCGAGGATGCGGCCGTAATCGGCATCCATGAAGGCGTAGGAGCCGCACTGGAGTTCGTTGTAAACCCCTGAATTGCTTTCGAAATAGTAGGACCCCGTGCCGCCGCCCGAGACCAGTTCGGGCGCCAGCCCCGCGGCCTTCAGCCCCTCGACCGCGTCCTTGACCATCGCGATGGCCACGTCGAGCTTGGCCTTTCGGTCCTCGTACTTGTCCATGTGTTGCATCGCGCCCTGATAGGCCTGGATGCCGGTGAACTTGAGGTTCGGCGCCGCGTCCACGGCCTTGGCGATGGCGACGACATCCTCGGTCGTCGTCACCCCGCAGCGCCCGGCGCCGCAGTCGATCTCGACGAAGACCTCAAGCTCGGTGCCATGCTTCACCGCGGCCTGCGACAGCTCCGCCACGTTGGCGAGATCGTCGACGCAGACGATGATGCGGGAGCCGAGTTTCGGCAGCTGCGCCAGCCGGTCGATCTTCGCCGGATCGCGCACCTGGTTGGAGACGAGCACATCCTTGATGCCGCCGCGGACGAACACTTCCGCCTCGCTGACCTTCTGGCAGCACACGCCGACCGCGCCGCCGAGCTTCTCCTGCAGCTTCGCCACGTCGACCGACTTGTGCATCTTGCCGTGGACCCGGTGGCGCATCCCGTGCGCCTTGGCATAGTCGCCCATTTTCTTGATGTTGCGCTCCAGCGCGTCGAGGTCGAGCACCAGGCAGGGGGTCTGGATGTCCTTCTCGTCCATGCCGGGCTTGGCCGGGATGTCGTAGCCGACCTCGAGCCGGTCGATATTCACGGGTGCGTTCATCTTAACCTCCTCAGCCCTTCATCCAGGGCAGTCTGTCCAGATCGACATTGCCGCCGGTGATGATCACGCCGACGCGCTTGCCTTTGAATACATTCGGGTTTTTCAGGATCGTGGCGAGCGGGACCGCCGAGGACGGCTCCATCACCACGCGCAGGTGCTTCCAGGTGAGCTTCATCGCGTCGACGATCTCGGGGTCGGACGCGGTGAGGATGTCGCTGACGTGGTTCTTCACGAAGTGCCACGTCAGGTCCTTCAGCGGCACGAGGAGCCCGTCGGCGACGGTCTTCGGCGCATCGTCGGCGATGATGTGGCCGGCCTTGAAACTCCGGTAGGCGTCGTCTGCCTGTTCCGGTTCGGCGGCGATGACCTTCGTCTCCGGAGCCAGCGTTGCAAGCGTCAGGCAGGTGCCGGAGATCATGCCGCCGCCGCCGATCGGCGCGACCACCATGTCAAGCCCGTCGGTCTGCTCGATCAACTCCTTGGAACAGGTCCCCTGACCGGCGATGACCCTGGGATCGTTGTAGGGATGGACGAAATCGCCGCCGGTTTCTTCCTGCACCTTGGCGAAGGTAGCCTCGCGCGACGAGGTCGAGGGCTCGCATTCGGTGATCTTTCCGCCGTAGCGGCGCACGGTGTCCTTTTTGGCCTGCGGCGCGGTGTGCGGCATGACCACGTTGCAGGGAATGCCCCTGAGCATCGCCGCATAGGAAAGGCACGAGGCATGGTTGCCCGAGGAATGCGTCGCCACGCCCTTCGCCGCCTGATCTTCGCTCAGTCCGAACACCGCGTTGGTGGCGCCGCGCACCTTGAAGGCGCCCGGCTCCTGAAAGTTCTCGCACTTGAAGAAAAGCTCGGCGCCGGTCAGTTCGTTGAGGTAATCCGAGGTCCGCACCGGCGTGCGGCGGATATGCGGCCTGATGCGCTCATGGGCATCAAGCATGTCCTGATAGGTCGGGATATACATGTCCGTGTCCTTCATGCGGCCGCCTTCTTCGCGGGCGCCCCGTGGCGGTAAAAGTCCTGCGCCGCCGCGACGCCCGAGCCGAGCGTGATTGGCAGTCCGAGATCGACCATGACCATCTCGGCTGCGGCGATGCCGGAGAGCGCCATGACATCGGTCAGGCTGCCCAGATGGCCGATGCGGAACACCTTGCCCGCGACCTCGCCGAGGCCGGTGCCGAAGGCCACACCATACTCCTTTGCGGCGCGGCTGACGATATCGGTCGCGTTGAACCCTTCGGGCGTGCGGATCGCGCTGACCGTGTCGGAGTAAAGCTCCGGCGCGGCGGCGCAAAGCGTGAGCCCCCAGGCGCCGACCGCGCGGCGCACACCTTCCGCGATGCGGTGATGGCGGGCGAAGACATTGTCGAGCCCCTCGGCCAGAAGCATGTCGGTCGCGAGCTTCAGCCCGTTCAGGAGGCCGACGGCCGGCGTGTAGGGATAGCCGTTCGCGGCATAGCTCTTCTCCATGTCGCGGATGTCAAAGAAGGTCCGGGGCAGGGTCGCCGCCTCGCCTGCCTTCTTCGCCTTCCCCGAGAAGCCGAGGATCGCGAGGCCGGCGGGCAGCATGAAGCCCTTCTGGCTGCCGGTCACGGCGATATCGACGCCCCAGTCGTCCATGCGGAAGTCCATCGAGCCGATCGAGGACACGCCATCGACGAAGAGAAGCGCGGGATGCTTCGCCGCATCCATCGCGCGGCGCACCGCCGCGATATCGGAGCGGACGCCGGTCGCGGTCTCGTTATGGGTCGCGAGGACGGCCTTGATCGCGTGACCCTTGTCGGCCGTCAGGATCGCCTCGAAGCGGTCGGCGGGGACGCCCTCGCCCCAGGCGGTCTCGACCACCTCGACCTCGAGCCCGTGGCGGCGGCACATGTCGATCCAGCGATGGGAGAACATGCCGTTCCGCGCCGCCAGAACCTTGTCGCCGGGCGACAGCGTGTTGGTGAGCGCGGTTTCCCAGCCGCCGGTGCCGGTCGAAGGGAAGAAGAAGATCTCCGCCGCCTGCGAGCGCAGGACCTCCCGCACGTTGGCGCGCGCGGGGTGCAGGATCTCGCCGAAGAGGGGCGATCTGTGGTCGATCGTCGGCATGTCGACGGCCTTGCGGATCGCTTCCGGGATGTTGGTCGGGCCGGGGATGAAGACCGGGTTCTGGAAAGACATCGGTGCCTCGCTTTGTTCGGGTTGTGTGAGAGATTACGGCCGCGCCGTCACTTGCGCAATTTTTTCGAAATTAATTTTCATAATACGAAAAATACACTTTTATCATTGAAATCGCTAAATATTTCGTTTTTCATATACTGAAATGAGATTTCACGTACTTGCCGGAAGGATGTCACAGATGGCCGAGTCCCGCCCCCGCGGACGCCCGAAAAGCTTCCACGACAAGACCGCCGAGAACACGATCCAGTCGCTCGACCGGGCGCTGATGATCCTCAAGGTGGTGAGCGAGTCGGGCGGGCTCACGCTCTCCGAGCTGGCCGCAAGGACCGAGCAGTCCGCGCCCACCGTCTACCGGGTGCTGACCACGCTGCAGACCCACGGCTTCGTCGAGATGGAGGAGCCCGGCCAGCTCTGGCATGTCGGCGGCGGCGCCTACCGCGTCGGCTCGCAGTTCCTGCGCCGGACCAAGGTCGTCGAGCGGGCACGCCAGCCGATGGACCGGCTGATGCGCGAGACCGGCGAGACCGCCAATCTCGGCGTCGAGATGCGCGACCAGGTGCTGTTCCTCGCTCAGGTCGAGACCCACGAGACGATCCGCGCCTTCTTCGCGCCGGGCACGCTCAGCCCGATGCATACCTCGGGCATCGGCAAGGCGCTCCTGGCCTGGTACCCCGAAGCGCGCGTCCGCGCGATCGCCGCGAGGGGGCTCGCGCGCTTCACCGCGCAATCGCTCGCCGAGGAACCGGCGCTCATCGCCGACCTCGCCCGCATTCGGTCGCGTGGCTTCGCCATCGACGACGAGGAACGGACCGACGGCATGCGCTGCGTCGCCGCGCCGATCTTCAACGCCCACGGCGAGCCGGTGGCGGGGCTTTCCGTCTCCGGACCGACCTTCCGCCTGACCGCCGATCGCGCGGCGGGAATTGGCGCCGAGGTGCGCCGGGCTGCCGACGAGGTGACGCTCGCGACCGGCGGGCGATTGCCGTGACACGGCGCCGCGATCCGCGCGGCGCGGTCGCGGCACGGGGCGTTCGCCTCGTGCCCTGGCCACCGGGCAGAGTTTTCGCCGCATCGTCAGGATGACAAGGGACGGCCGGCGGTTGATGCCGCATTGGTCGGTATGTGTCTTGCCCTGGACGGTCTCGGCTCCCCATGAGACCTCGTCGATCCGCTTGCGGTGTTTATGGGGAGGGGATTTTCCGTGCTGTTCCGGCGGGCGGCCATCCACGATTGACGATCGCGCCTTTCAGCCGGCATGCATGCGCGGAGTCGCCGAAGATCAGTCCAACCGGCGCTCTCACGTCCTGTTCGGGCATGGGGCGCCAGCCGCCGGGGTCGATCCGGAGGATCGGCGATGCATCAAGTCCGACACCATGGCTGTTGTGCCGAGGCAGGCCGCCCGGGACTGTCAGCCCGGCGCTGTTCCGCATCGGTACATGCGCCACGAGCGCGGCGCCGCACCCGGGCAGCCAGATGATCTGTGCCCGCGCCTCCCGTAGCGCCTCCACACAGCGCATCATCCGGCTTTCTGGAGCCGTGCAGGCGAAATCTCCCTGAACCGTACCGGGATCCGAGGTCGTCGGCAGAATGTTAGGGGTTGATCGCGGCGGACCACGTGGCGTCGGCGCTTGCGACATTTGCCGCGATGTCGGCGCTCCAAGTCGTCCGCACCTCGGTCGAAGCGTACAGATAGAGCCGTCCGTCATACACCGCGAAGGCTTCGGGCACGGACGCAGCTACGATGCCCTTCGCCATCGCGCCAGCACAATGGCCTCCGTATTGGGGAGTGTACGCGATGGGGTTCATTTCGAAGGCTTCCCTCGTCGTGGCCGTGGCGAAATACCAGGTCGCGCCGCGCCACATGAGTGCATGGCCGGCATGCCCGGGCACCGGGCGGCCTTCGGTGAAATAGGCCACCGGATCATAGCCCGAGATCGCCACCCCGCCGGGCGCGAAGATCGTGGATTCGCGAGCGAAAACCGGGCTCAAGGCGGTCCCGGCAAAGGGCAGGGCCAGGGTGGCGGCCACCAGGGCGCGGCGTGTCACAAGCATGTCGAATCCCCTTCGGACGGATGCCCGATCGTGGTCCACACCATGACCGTTTCGACGCTGCCGGAAAAGCCGCCTCCCGCAAGCGTGATCGGAGGCGGCTGGAGCGTGATCGGCCGTCATCCCGTGTCAGCCGACCGCCGCCGCGTACAACGCCACCGCTGCCGCGTTCGAGACGTTGAGCGAACCGAACGCGCCCGGATAGGGGATCTTCGCCAGCCGGTCGCAGGTCTCGCGGGTCTTATCGCGAAGCCCCGGCCCCTCGGCCCCGAGCACGAGGCCGACCGGCCGGCCGGCCGCGGCGGCGACCGCCGCGCCGAGCGTCTCCTCGGCCTCGCCGTCAAGGCCGATCAGCACGTATCCCATGTCCTTCAGCCGCTCCATCGCCTCGGCGAGGTTGCCGACGCGGAGATACGGCTGGCGTTCCAGCGCGCCGCTCGCGGTCTTGGCCAGCGCGCCGGTCTCGGGAGCTGCATGGCGCGCCGGCGCGATCACCGCGCGCGCGGCGAAAACCTCGGCCGAGCGCAGGATCGCGCCGACGTTGTGCGGATCGGTGACCCGGTCGAGCAGCACGACGAGCGCGCGCCCCTCGCCACCGGCGGCGATCTCCTCGAGCCGGCCCCAGTTGAGCGGCTTCACCTCGAGCGCCGCGCCCTGATGGACGCTCTCGGGCGCGAGCGGCACATGGCTGTCGAACTTGCGTGGATCGACGATCTCGGGCGCGAGGCCACCCGCCGCGACCGCCTCGCCGAGCCGGTCGGCGGCGTTCTTGGTGAGCACCAGCCGGAGCTTTTCCCGTGCCGGATTGGCCAGCGCGTCGCGCACCGCGTGGAGCCCGAAGAGCCACACGGTCTCGGACGCGGCCGCGCGACGGGCGCGTTCCTTTTCAATCACCCAGGCCGGTTTCTTCATGCGTCAGACCCCCATCGCGGCAGGGGCGGAGAATGCGCCGGCCGGCCTTGGGAAACAACCCCGCCGACTGCCTCATCGCCGAGATTTTCCCGCTTGACGCCCCCGGACCGCTTGAGTATCCAGCCCCCAGCGTCGGGCGACGTGCTGCAAGGTGCGGCAGCGGACTGTAACTCCGCCGGGGAGACCCATGCCTGGTTCGATTCCAGGGTCGCCCACCATCTCCCCAAGAAGATCAGTGGTTTGGCGCTCAAGGCACGAAAACGCGGCCCGGTGTCGAGGCATGTTTCCTGCCATCCTCGGAGAATCCGCCCGTTTGTGATAAGGTCTGCCCGGCTGCGTTAATAGGGTCGGCAACGGACGCGCGGCTTTGCACGTGGACTGTCGGCGCTACGTATCCTCAGCGCGAACTCTTTCAGGGAGGACAGTCGATGAAACTGATGCTGCTTGCAGGCGCGACGATCATGATCGGAACCGTGGCCCTCGCCCAGGAAACCGGCGAGGCCTATACCCCGGGCGAGCGGGTGGAACTCACCAACACCCCGCTGCCGGGTGCCGAGGGGCAGGCGATCGCGATCCAGCGCGTGACCTTTGCCGGGGGCTGGACAGGCGAGCGCCATACGCATGGCGGGCCGGTCTTCGTCTATGTGCTGGATGGCCAGATCACCGTCGAGGTGGATGGCCAGGATCCGGCGACGCTCTCGGCCGGTGACTTTACGGCCGAACCTATGGACACCGCGATGGTTGCCCGCAACGAAAGCGCGTCCGATCCGGTGACGATCCTGCTCATCCAGGTGAGCCAGGAGGGCGTGCCGTTGATGACCAAGGTCGAATGAGCTGACCGCGGCGCCGGCGCGGGACCCTGGCTGCCACGCGTCTGCATTCCGTATGGCAGGCGTCGGGCATCCGTACCGACACCGCGGACCCGCGTCGGCCTTGCCCCGAGGCCCGCCGAGGGGCATCCTGTGGCATCGGCTCAGGACAGGAGGACGCGATGGCACTCTACCAGACGCTCGACAAGGCGATGGAGGCCCGCGACGCGGAGACCTACATCAACCATCTGCACGACGACTTCACCTTCGTCCGCCACCAGAGCGGCGAGACGATGGACAAGGCCGCGATGGCCGAACTCATCCGGCGCTTGATGGCCAGCGACAAGATGGCGATCCGCGACCCGCGGCTGATCTACGAGAACGACGACATCCTCGTGGAGCATTCGGTGATGGATTTCCCCGACGGCACCAGCGAGGCGGTGATGGGCGTCCACACGCTCAAGGACGGCAAGATCCTCAGGACCGAGACCGGGGCGACGCTCTTGAAGAAATAACCCGGACTGGCGAAAGCCGGGCATCGCGCGGCGGTCGGCGGACCGGATCACGACGTACCCTCACGGCTCGGAGCGGCCCGCGCTCTCGCGGTCGCGGTCGTAGTGGCGCGCGAGCGGGAAGGGCGGCAGCCAGGCCTCGCGGCGGATGGTCCAGAGCTCGTAGCTCGGCCGGAACCGGTCGGGTGCGTCAAGGGCGCCGAGGTTGACCTCGACCTCGTCGCCGCTCCGCCCGAAGACGGAGGAGCCGCACAGGGGGCAGAAGTGCCGGCCCTTGTAGTCGCGCGTCTCGCCCTCGATGGTCACCGCGTCCGCAGGGAAGATCGCGGAGGCGTGAAAGAGCGCGCCGTGATGCTTGCGGCAGTCGAGACAGTGGCAGAGGCCGACCCGGTACGGGACGCCGGTCGCGGTGAGGCGCACCGCGCCGCAGAGGCATCCGCCGGTGATCGGGTCCATGCGGGGCCTCCCTCAGATCGCCGCGACGACGGATTTCAGCATGTCGCGGACCTCGCTGGCGACGGCGGTCAGCTTGGCGTTGTCGATGGCCTGCATCGAGGCGACGGGGTCGATGGCGCTGACCTCGACGCCGCCCTCGACGGCGCGCAGGATGACGTTGCAGGGCAGCATCGCGCCGACCCGCGGCTCCATCCCGACCGCCTCCCAGGCCATGCCGGGATTGCAGGCGCCGAGGATGCGGTAGGGGGCCATGTCGCGGTCGAGTTTCTTCTTCATCGTGGCGGCGACGTCGATCTCGGTCAGGACACCGAAGCCCTTGCCGGCGAGGGCGGAGCGTGTGCGTTCGTCAGCCTCGTCGATGCTGACGCCGGGGATCAGACGGTCGATGGTGTAGGACATGGAGGCCTCCTTTCCGGTTCCTCCCGAGGTAGGGACGGCAAGGGCGGGCGTCGAGGGGGTGAGGCGAAAGGGCACGGGGCAGCGGGGGTGCACCCATGGGCCGGATCCCTGCGTCGGCGCACGTCTTGCGCGTGCGGCTATTTTGATCCGTGCATGTAGAAGTTCACGACATGCTCGTTGAGGCTCACGACAGCCGCGAAAACGGAGCACCGTCCGGACAGCAAGCGCGCGGGAAATTTTCTCGGATAGCAAAACGAGATTCCGTGATCGTAGGTTCCGACGTCTGTCGTCACGAGACCGTTGCCCTCACCTTTGAAGATCCAACCGTTGTCCACGAAATAGTTGTAAATCTGGTCGCGGGAGCATTGAACGCCGATCAGTGCGTTGGCCGCGCCATTCTTCGACAGGATCGAGAAGTCTCGGGATTCTGACTGCGCGCCGAACTGGTTGAGCGGTTCGGTCTCGAGAAGGCGAGCGCATTGCGAATACGGGTCGTCAGCCTGCGCGGCGACCTGTTCGGCGGAACCGATCAGAAGTGACAGGCCGACGAAGAGAACCGCCCGCAGGCGGAGGCTCCGGCTGAATCCGGGGCGCGGTTCGGGCGAGACGCTCTTCGATGCACCCGCGACACAAGCCGACATCCGCGCCTCCCCAAAAACTCGATTGAAAACAGTGGCCTCAGCTATAGCGCCGGAGGACCGGAAGGGAAATGTCCGGTGGACCTTTCCCCGGTCCGATTGGCCGGAGCCGCGAGGCGGAGGCCAAGGGGGTCTCGGCCGGGACTGCCGGTCGGAAATCGGGGCGCGGCTGCCTGGGCGGGCGCGGTCACGCGCCTGCCGGGGGCAGGCAGGCGCGGCCCGATTTGTCGCGGGACAAATCGGGCAAGTTCCTGCTGTTTACGATAATCGATGCCACTCTAGTGACTGTCAAAACCATCAAGCGGGAGTTCGTAGTGCAGCGTCAAAGCCAATTCCAAAAGATATTGATCGATCGGGTCGGTGATCTCTGAAAACTGGAACTCCATCATCCGAATTTTCTCGATCTCTCGAAGGAAGGTTTCTCGGGTGGGCGAACTGGAAACAAGGTGCTGTCGGCTCCCCTCCGCTTTATACGTTGCACTCAATCCATGAATCTCACGGGTTCGCTTCAACGCGAACGAAGCGGAATTGTGACTGTCGGTCACGTGTGCACGAAAGCGGCCTGCGAGATTGCGCGTTCTCCCGACATAGACGGGTAAGCCGCCTTCGAAGAGTGCATATATCCCTGCCTGGCCTTTCATCCTCAGCGCGTCTTCGAATGGGTGCTTGGGCAACTCGGCAAACAATTCGGCTTTGTGCTCGGCGCGCCGCGCCATCTCAATCCAACTAGACATCCAACTCCTCCACGAACCGCGCGTTCTCGCTGATGTACTGGAACCGAAGCTCCGGCTTCTTGCCCATCAGCCGCTCGACGAGGTCGCCGGTCTCGCCCGGCACCTCGTCGTGGATCGAGACCCGGATCAGTTTCCGGGTCGCGGGGTTCATGGTGGTGTCCTTGAGGTCCTTGGCGTCCATCTCGCCGAGGCCCTTGAAGCGCTGGACGTCGATCTTGCCCTTGCCGCCGAGGCCCTTGGCGAGCATCCGTTCCTTCTCGGCATCGTCGGCGACGTAGATGCGCCGCGCCCCCTGCGTCAGCCGGTAGAGCGGCGGGCAGGCGAGGTAGAGGTGGCCCTTGTCGATCATCGGCCGCATCTGGGTGAAGAAGAAGGTCATCAAGAGCGAGGCGATATGGGCGCCGTCGACGTCGGCGTCGGTCATGATGATGACCTTGTCGTAGCGCAGGTCGTCGACGTTGAACTTGGTGCCGAGGCCGCAGCCGAGGGCCTGCGTCAGGTCGGAGATCTCCTGGTTGGTGCCGAGCTTCGACGACGCCGCCCCGAGGACGTTGAGGATCTTGCCGCGCAAGGGCAGCAGGGCTTGCGTCTTGCGGTCGCGCGCCATCTTGGCGGAGCCGCCGGCCGAGTCGCCCTCGACGATGAAGAGCTCGGTGCCCTCGCGGTTGGTGGCGGAGCAGTCGACGAGCTTGCCGGGCAGGCGCAGCTTCTTGGTCGCGGACTTGCGCGCGGTCTCCTTCTCCTGCCGGCGGCGGAGGCGCTCCTCGGCGCGCAGCACGAGGAAGTCGAGGATCGCGCCGGCCGACTTGGTGTCGGCGGCGAGCCAGTTGTCGAAATGGTCGCGGACGGCGCCCTCGGTCATCTTGGCGGCGGCCTCGGTCGAGAGCCGGTCCTTGGTCTGGCCGACGAAGGCGGGGTCGCGGATGAAGCAGCTCACCAGAGCGCAGCCCCCCGTGAGGAGGTCGTCGCGGGTGATCTGCGCGGCCTTCTTGTTGTTGACGAGCTCGCCATAGGCGCGGATGCCCTTCAGGATCGCGGCCCAGAAACCGGCCTCATGCGTGCCGCCCTCGGGTGTCGGCACGGTGTTGCAGTAGGACTGGATGAAGCCGTCGCGGGATGGCGTCCAGTTGATCGCCCATTCGACCGAGCCGGGCTCGCCGTATTTCTCCTGGAAGCCGACCTTGCCGGCGAAGGGGCGGTCGGCATAGGTCGTGGAGCCGTTCATCTGCTCGTGGAGATAGTCGGCGAGGCCGCCGGGGAAGTGGAAGGTCGCCTCGGCCGGCGTCTCGCCGTCGTCGATGGCGGTCTTCCAGCGGATCTCGACGCCGGAGAAGAGATAGGCCTTGGAGCGCACCATCTTGAAGAGACGCGCGGGCTTGAAGCGGTGGTGGCCGAAGATTTCCTCATCGGCGTGGAAGGTGACGGTGGTGCCGCGGCGGTTGGGGGCGGCGCCGATCTTTTGCACCGGGCCGAGGGGCACGCCGCGCGAGAAGCGCTGTTCGAAGAGCTCCTTGTTGCGGGCGACCTCGACCACCATCGAGTCGGAGAGCGCGTTCACGACCGAGGCGCCGACGCCGTGGAGGCCGCCGGAGGTCTGGTAGGCCTTGCCGGAGAACTTGCCGCCGGCGTGGAGCGTGCAGAGGATGACCTCCAGGGCCGACTTGCCGGGGAATTTCGGATGCGGGTCGATCGGGATGCCGCGGCCGTTGTCGCGGATGGTGATGGCGTGGTCGGCGTGAAGCTCGACCTCGATCCGGTTGGCGTGGCCGGCCACCGCCTCGTCCATCGAGTTGTCGAGCACCTCGGCGACGAGGTGATGGAGCGCACGTTCGTCGGTGCCGCCGATATACATGCCGGGACGCTTGCGCACCGGTTCGAGCCCTTCGAGGACTTCGATGGAATCGGCGTTGTAGTCGTCCGCCCGTGCGGCGAGGAGGTCGTCGGCCATGAGGACTGCTCTGTCGGTCTTGATTGGGGGGCGATTAGACCATGTGGGGGCGGGCGGGGCAAGCGGGGTCGGGCTTGCGAAACGGGCGTGGTGGCGCGAAATATGGGGGGTGGCGGCGGGAGAGCCACCAAGGAGGGGCCATGTGGAACGAACGATATCAGGGGGATGACTACCTTTTCGGCACCGCGCCGGCGGATTTCCTGCGCCGTGCCGCGCACTGGCTGAAAGCGGGGGAGCGGGTGCTCTCGATCGCCGATGGAGAGGGGCGGAACTCGGTCTGGCTGGCGCAACAGGGGATGCGCGTCACGGCGTTCGAGCCGGCGCCGAACGCGCTCGCCAAGGCGGAGCGACTCGCGGCGGCGCGGGGCGTCACGGTGGACTTCCATCGCGCAGGGATCGAGGACTGGGACTGGTCGGAGGCCTATGACGTCGTCGCCGGCATCTTCATCCAGTTCGTCGGGCCGGATGAACGGGCGGCGCTTTTCGAGCGGATCCGTGGCGCGGTGCGGCCGGGTGGGCTCCTGCTCCTGCACGGCTACGCGCCGCGCCAGGTTGGCTACGGCACCGGCGGGCCGCCGGATCCCGCGAACATGTATACGCTCGACCTTCTGCGGGACGCTTTTGCGGGCTGGGAGGTGCTCAGGGCGGAGGATTTCGACGCCGAGGTCGACGAGGGCAAGGGCCATTCGGGACGCTCGGCGCTGATCGACTTCATCGCGCGAAGGCCGGGTTGAGGGGGGGGCGAAGCGCCCGATATGCGGGACATTGCCGTCGTTCTCATCCTGCGGCTTTTGAGTTTTTTGTCCCGTGCCATCGCTCAACTTGATCACCAGCTAATTGAACACGACAATTGAGCGAGTTTTGTTGGTGGAGGGTACATGAGAGTCGTCCAAGCGAAAGGAGCCCGAGGGAGCCTAAAGTGGATTCAAGATGCCGTCGAACGGCGCCCCGACCTACTACAACCTCGGGAGTTGCCAACGATCGACTGGGTGTCGCCTTTGGCAGAAGACGACTACGCCGAGTACCGCGACGGTGCTTTCCTGGAGCGCCTTGGGATCGATTCACTGTGTGGTCCATTGAAGGACTTCTGGCCGCAACGTGGACCACAATGGGATGCGCTCGGGCTAACGTCGAGCGGTCCCGTACTGGTCGAAGCAAAAGCTCACATCCGTGAGTTCTTCTCCCCACCGTCCCAGGCCAGCGAGACGTCGAAGAAACAGATCAATAGTGCCTTCGCGGCCGTCTGCGCGGATCTTGGGATAAACCGGTCTACAAACTGGTGCGAACTCTACTACCAGTACGCCAATCGTCTGGCCTTCCTGTGGTGGCTGCGGGAAAATGGTGTCGACGCAAACCTGCTGTTCGTCAGCTTCCTGAATGATTGCGACATGGGCGGCCCAAGCCATATCGAAACGTGGAAGGTGGCGTTCGATTCCGCCAATTATGTTTTGGGTCTACCCGAGAGAAACAAGTTGGGACGATACATCCACCACGTCAGTCCAGACATTCGAGAATTGAACTGAGGCCTCCAAGGATCGCCCAAGCCAACGATGTGTCTGTTGTGGATCCATAGCCGCCGCCGGACCTCACGCCCCGGCAGATTTGAGTGGATGTCATGCCGGTTCGGCCAACCGCCGTTCCCAAATCGCCCTGAAGTCGGGCGGCGTATGGGCCTCGGTCACGGTCATGGTGTCGAGCGTTCCTAACTCCATCAGGCGGTTTTCTGCACGTTGGCGGGGTGAACGGGCCGCCTGATGCCGCGAACATGTATACGCTCGACCTTCTGCGCGACGCTTTTGCGGGCTGGGAGGTGCTCAGCGCGGAGGATTTCGACGCCGAGGTCGACGAGGGCAAGGGCCATTCGGGGCGCTCGGCGCTGATCGACTTCATCGCGCGAAGGCCGGGTTGAGGGGGGGCGGAGCATCTGCCGTGCAGGACGAAGCGACCGTTAGCCCCCGGTGTCACGACGGGCTGGAGGGTAGTGCTTCGCCTTGCCTGCCGTAGCCTGGTCATTGAGGTTTTTTAGTGGACGTTTTAAAATAACAAGATGGGCAGACCCAGGAAATACTCGCGCGCTGCGGTCGTCGAAACCGCCATGGTTATGTTCTGGCGAGACGGCTACAAGGCGACCTCGGTTGGGGACATCGTCCGCGAAACCGGTCTGAACACCGCCAGCATGTACAAGGAGTTCGTAGACAAGGACGGGCTGTTTCTCGAAACGCTCAAGCACTATCGCGGCTACGTCATCAAGCCGCGGTACGAAATGCTCCGCGACAATCCCAATATCGCCGGTGTCGAGGCGTTCATCGGAAGTGTCATGACCGGCGCGGCGAGGTCCGAGTACAAGGGCTGCCTGATGATGAACCATCTGTCGCAGAAACATGTGATCGGCCCGGAAGCCGTGCAGGAGATCGGTGCGTTCTGCTCCGAGCTCGAATCGCTGATCGAAACGGCCTTGATCAACGCCCAGAGGGACGGAGACATCGGCCCGGACAAGGACCCGGCGGTGCTTGCGAGCTTTGTCGTTTTCTGTGTCCACGGCGCCGTGCTCTACGGCCGACATGACGAGAAAAAGCGCATGATACCAAATCTTTACGACGTGGTCATGGGGGCCTTGCGCGGGTAGGGTAAGGTCTGCGAGGCGGCAAGGTGGATGTTTTAAAATTTTTGTTTTATAATTTGGTTGCTGGGCAGGCCTTCATGCGAGGTAACGAACCGAAACGAGCACTCAACAGCACTGGGGGGCACCAAGATGACGATATCGGAAACCGCGACGGCATTCTTTGACGCCTGTGAGACCGGCAAGGGCTGGGAGGTGTGCAAGAAATACTGTCACGAGGGGGCCGCTTTTTCGTGCCAGGCAGATGCGCTGGCCGACGTTGCGACGCTTGAAGGCTATACCGGCTGGACGGCGGGCCTATTGACCCCGATCCCGGACGGCCACTACGAGCTCAAGTCCTTCTCGACCGATCATGATCGCAACATCGTGACGGCGACCTCGGTCTTCAAGGGAACGCAAACCGGAGAGGGCGGGCCGATGCCCCCGACCGGCAGGGCGGTGGCGGCCGAATACGCCTATGTCATGGAATTCGAAGGCGACAAGATCGCGCGAATGACCAAGATCTGGAACGACGTCCATTCCCTGAAGCAGCTTGGATGGGCATGACGCCAGCGCGGCACCGGGGAACGCCGTCCTTGCGGGCGGCGTTCTCGCTCGTGTCGACCATGGCTAAGACCAACGAAGATTAGTCTCCGGCAACCGCACGTCCGATGCGGCATCAGGCAGTGAACGGGCCGACAGCCGCCGCCGGACCGCGCGCCCCTGCCGGCGCGATTGAAAGCCGTGCCGGGTCGGCGAGCCGCTGTTCCCACGTCACCCAGCCGGCGGGCCGCGCATGTCAGGTGGCGAGCAGGCCGCCGCGTGCCAAGCATTTGCACTCAAGACCTCCTCCGCGGAGCGTTTGCGGGCAGGAAGGTGCTGCCGCGGAATATCTCGACGCCGAGGTCGCGAAGGGCAGGGGCCATTCGGGGGGCTTGGCGTTGGTCGATGTCGTTGTTCAGGCCCGTCTGAGCGGCGGAAGGGGATGGCCTTGCTGCGCCGGCCTGATAGGGTCGGGCGGCAACGGCGGACACGAGCGGGAACGGGCACATGAAGACGGACGCGGTCATCGACCACATCACCGGCTGGCTTGCGGACTACTGCGCGAAGGCGGGGACCAGGGGCTTCGTCGTCGGGGTCTCGGGCGGCATCGATTCCGCCGTCTCCTCGGCGCTCGCGGCGCGGACCGGGTTGCCGACGCTGGTGGTCGAGATGCCGATTCACCAGGGTCGCGAGCAGGTCAGCCGGGCGCGCGAGCATATCGCGGCGCTGAAGACGCGCCATGCGGGCGTCGCCGGACAGGAGGTCGAACTGACGCCGGTCTTCGACGGTCTCGTCGCCGCGCTGCCGGGCGAGCCCGAGGGGGCGGCGCGCGACATGGCGCTGGTGAACACGCGGGCGCGGCTGAGGATGACCACGCTCTACTACCTCGCGGGGCTCCACGGCGCGCTCGTCGTCGGCACCGGCAACAAGGTCGAGGATTTCGGCATCGGCTTCTTCACCAAGTACGGCGATGGCGGCGTCGACCTGAGCCCGATCGCCGATCTCACCAAGTCGGAGGTCTACGAGATCGGCCGCGCGCTCGGCGTGGGCGAGGCGATCCTCAAGGCGCCGCCGACGGACGGGCTCTGGGGCGACAGCCGCACCGACGAGGACCAGATCGGCGCGAGTTATCCCGAACTCGAATGGGCGATGGCGTTCGAGGGCGACGCGGGCGCGCTGACAGGACGGCAGGCCGAGGTGCTGGCGATCTACCGGCGACTGAATGCCGCCAACCGGCACAAGATGGTGCCGATCCCGGTCTGCGAGGTTCCGGAGGCGCTGCGGTAGGCGGAAACCGGGCGCCGGCAGGCGTTGCCGGGAGCCGAACTGTTTCGGCGTGTAACTTTGCGCCGTGGCCGTCCGTCGCGATTCACCCGTCGCTAGGGCGCGAGATGAACGAGGTGCGCGATTATGGCGACCCGCGCGGCGCGATCCGGCTGGCGCCCGCCGGTCATCGTAGTCCCGGGTACGACATTGTGCGGATCGGCCAGAAAGACGTTGAGCTCTTCGGGGGTCCAGCTTCCCGTCTGCGCTTGCATCTCCTTGGAATACGGGAAGCCATCGGCCGACGCCTTGGCACGGTCGACGACGCCGACGAGGTTGGGGCCAGGATGTTGCCCCGAGCCAGCTTCACCCGGCGTCATGCCGTGGCAGCCGCCACACTCGATCGCCAGCACGCGCCCTTCCTCGGGGTCGGCCGCTTCGAGTTCCCCCGGCTTCAGGGCCTCGACAGGTGCCGGACCGGCGCCCATGTCTCGCAGGAACGCGACCATCTTGGCTTGGTCCTTCGACCCGGCAAACTGAATTGCGGGCCAGTCCAAGCGAGCCGTCCCCGCATTCACGTCGGCGCCATTTTCGAGCAACAGGCGGGCGGCCTCGATAGCTCCGCGCTCGGCGGCCTGATGGAGCGGCATCATTCCGTATTCGCCGCCGGGCAGGTTCGGATCGGCCCCGGCTGCCAGCAGGGCGGCGACGATCCCGGTGTGGTTGTTGCGGGCGGCAATCCCGAGCGCGGTGCCGAAATCCGTCGCGGAGTCTGGTTCGGCTCCCACGGACAAGAGGTAGCTCACAGCCTCGTCCTGTCCGCGCTGGGCCGCAAAGTAGAGCGGTTTGACCAGCATGTCGGGATCGGGCTTGGAGCCTTCGGGCAAGGCCGCCTTCAGGGCCGGCATGTCGCCGGAACTGGCGAGCGGTACCAGATCCTGCGCGACCGCCAAGCCTGGCAAGAGAACGGCCAGGCAGAGCAGGCGAAGCTGCGTGAAGAGGTGCAATCGCATGGTTGCATCCTCCCTTCAGGGATATTGACCTGAAAAGTGTACCACGGCGGGCACGTTGCACCAAAACCGGGGCGTGCCGGCGCCTGCGCGTGCCTGCCTGAGCCCGATGCCGGCTCGAGGCTCCTGCCGGGGGTCTGGCCTCAGGCCGGTTCCGCCAGCCGCCGCTCCCACATCTCCTTGAAGGCGGGGCGGGCATGGCAGGTGGTCAGCCAGGCGGCGATGGCAGGGTAGGCGGGGATGAGGCCCGGCTCGGACTGGGCGTAGCGCAGGATCTCGGCCATGTTGATGTCGGCCACCGTGAAGCGGCCGCCGACCATGTGGCCGTGTTCCCGCAGGTGTGAATTGAGCACGCCGAGCGGGCGGCGGAGCCGCGCCGTCTCGGCCGCGATCTCGGCCTCGCCCTCGGGCGTCTTCGCGCGGCCCTCGGCATGGGCGTACATGATGGCGAGCGCATGGGACTCGACCGAGGTCGCGCCGTAGAGCGCCCATTGCTCCATGAGCGCGTTTTCTCGCGCGTCCGAAGGCGCGAGCGGCCCGCCGGCCTTGCGGGCGAGGTAGAGGTTCATCGCGAGCGATTCCGACAGCACGAAGTCCCCGTCCTTGAGGACCGGCACCGCGCCCGCCGGGCTGACCGAGAGAAAGCCGGGCGAGAGCGTGTTGAAGGGCGCGTCTTCCGCCTCGGGATCGGGCAGGCGGTAGCCCTGGATCACCGGGACATGCTCGAACTCCATGCCGAGCTCCGCCAGGAGCCAGAAGTTGCGCGAGGCGCGGCTGCGATAGACGCCGTAGATGGTCAGCATGGTTCCCTCCGCGATCGATGTCCCTCTATCGCTAACGCGAAGCGGGCACGGGCGGTAGCCCCTTTGGCTTCGGGATCTTTGCGGCAAAGAGGGCTTGATTTGATGCGAATCAAGGCCGGAGGGCGGGTTTTCGGGCAAGATTCATCTGCCGAACGTGGAGGAGAGTGGAGCTATGGCAGATCGGTCTTCGGACGCAACCGAAGTGGTGGTGGAGGTCGTGGATGAGGTGATATCCGCGGCCGAGGACATCGCGTCGCCGGTCGCGGAGGCCACGACGACCGAAGCCGAGCCCGAGGCGGTGGAGAAAGCCGACGGTGCCGGAAGCGCCATCCGCGCCCGTGGGCCGAAGACTTTCCCGGTCGTTGATGCCGACGCGATCCGCCATGCCTTCGAGAGCGGCCGCTATCCCTATTCGCGCAAGATGGCGCGCAAGACCTACGAGGCCGAGAAGGCGCGGTTGCAGGCCGAACTGCTGAAGGTCCAGAAATGGGCGCAGGAGACCGGGCAGAAGTTCGTGATCCTGTTCGAGGGCCGCGACGCGGCCGGCAAGGGCGGCACGATCAAGCGGTTCATGGAGCATCTCAATCCCCGCTTCGCTCGGGTCGTGGCGCTGAACAAGCCGTCGGAGAACGAGAAGGGCCAGTGGTTCTTCCAGCGTTATGTCGAGCATCTGCCGACCGCAGGCGAAATGGTCTTCTACGACCGCTCCTGGTACAACCGCGCCGGCGTCGAGCGGGTGATGGGGTTCTGCTCGCCGACCGAATATCTCGAATTCATGCGCCAGGCGCCGGAGCTGGAGCGGATGCTCGTGCGCTCGGGGATCCGGCTCTACAAATACTGGTTCTCGGTCACAAGGACCGAACAGCGCCACCGCTTCACGAGCCGCGAGACCGATCCCCTGAAGCGCTGGAAGCTGTCGCCGATCGACATGGCCTCCTTGGGCAAGTGGGACGACTATACCGAGGCGAAGGAGGCGATGTTCTTCTACACCGATACCGCCGACGCGCCCTGGACGATTGTCAAGTCGAACGACAAGAAGCGGGCGCGGCTCAATTGCATGCGCCATTTCCTCGCCTCGCTGGACTATCCCGGCAAGGATCCCGAAGTCGTGACCGCGCCGGACCCGCTTATCGTCGGCCGGGCGAGCCATGTCGTGCGCGGTTCCGAGCATATCCTCGGCGCCGCGCTGCATCCCGATCTGCGGCGGTCCGCGAACGGGGCGGGCCGGAAGGACGATACGCCGACGGACGCCTGAGGCGGCGATCCGGCCGCGCCATGCCGGAGCCGCATGGCCGGTCTGACCGCTTTTGCGGGGACTGGGTATTCCATTTCCGCGCCACATGCCCCACCTTGTTTCTGCGATGCAGCATTGCGCGCGCAGAAACGGATGTGACCGATGCCCGGACCAGTGTCATCCGGCCTTGTCCTGACCGCGCACCCGCCGGGGGATCCGAGCTGGCGCGAGCGGCTTGCCGTCCATCTGCTGCGGCTCGACCAGGAATCGCGGCTCCAGAGGTTCCTCACCTGGTCGTCGGACGCGGCCGTGGCGCGCTATGCCGCGACCACCGGACCCACGGTCGTCGTCGACGCCGCCCGCGGCCACCAGCTTTGCGGCATCGCCGAGGTCCATATCCGCGCGGGCCATCGCCCTGTGGCCGAGATCGCGCTCTCGGTCGAGGAGGAGAACCGCCGCGCCGGGATCGGGGCGGCGCTGTTCGACAAAGCGCTCCGGGAAAGCCGGCTGCGCGGGGTCTGGGAGATCTGGATCATCTATCTCAAGACCAACGAGGCGATCCGCAGGATCTCCGAACGCGCCGGATTCCGGCGGATTCCGGACCGCGATCCGAGCGCCGTGCAGGCGCTGGTCGGCCGCCCGCCGGTCCCGGACGAACTGCGCCTGCCGGGCGCGCCCGCGCGGGACTGACCGGGCAAGACTGGACCTCGACGGGCCGCGGGCGTAAGGCTCGCGGATGACAGGGCGGAGGACATACGGCGCGCATGGGCGGGCGCTTCTTGCGCTGGGGCTGCCGCTTGTCGGTTCGAACCTCGCGCAGATGGCGCTTCACGTCACCGACACGGTGATGCTGGGCTGGTACGGCGTGACCGAGCTTGCCGCCGTCGTGCTCGGTGCCTCGACCTTCTTCATCCTGTTCATCCTCGGCGCGGGGTTCGCGCAGGCGGTGATGCCGATGGTGGCGGCGGCGCTCGGTCGCGGCGACGAGACCCAGGTTCGGCGCGACACGCGCATGGGTCTATGGCTGTCGGCGCTCTTCGGCATCGCGGTCCTGCCGGTGATGTGGTGGTCGGGGCCGATCCTTCTGGCGCTGGGCCAGGACGACACGGTGGCGGCGCTGGCGCAGGATTACCTCCGGATCGCCGGCCTCGGCATGATCCCGGCGCTGCTCGTCGCCGCGTTGCGGAGCTTCCTGTCGGCGCTTGAGCGCGCCGGGATCGTGCTCTGGGCGACGGTCGCGGGCGTCGTGCTCAACGCGGTGCTCAACTGGATGCTGATCTTCGGCAACTGGGGCGCGCCGGAGCTTGGCATCCGCGGCGCGGCCATCGCCTCGGTCGGAACCCAGGCGCTCACGCTGGTGGTGATGGGCGTCTATGCGGCGGCCCATCCGGCCGCGCGCCGGTTCCACCTGTTCCAGCGGTTCTGGCGGCCCGACTGGCCGGCCTTCGTTCAGGTCTACCGGCTTGGCTGGCCGATCGGTCTGACCGGGCTCTTCGAGGGCGGGCTCTTCGTCGCGGCCTCGCTGATGATGGGTTGGATCGGCACGATGGAGCTCGCCGCGCACGGCATCGCGCAGGAGATCGCGGCGGTCACCTTCATGGTCCATCTCGGCCTCTCGAACGCGGCGACGGTGCGGGCCGGGCGGGCGCTCGGCCGGGACGACGGGCCGGGGCTGAGGGACGGCGCCCTGGCCGCGATCGCGATGTCGCTGGTCTTCGCGGCGCTGGTGGTCGTGCTGTTCCTGGCGCTGCCGGGGCCGCTGATCCGGGCTTTCCTTGACCCGTCCGAGCCCCAGGCCGGGGCGATCGTCGCCTACGCCACGGCGCTTCTGGCGGTTGCCGCGCTCTTCCAGCTGGCGGATGCCGCGCAGGTCATGGCGCTCGGCCTCCTGCGCGGGGTGCAGGACACGCGGGTGCCGATGCTGATCGCCTCGGTCAGCTACTGGCTGATCGGCATTCCGGCGAGCTATGCGCTGGCCTTCCCGCTCGGGCTCGGCGGGGTCGGGCTCTGGCTCGGGCTTGTCGTCGGGCTCGCGGTCGCGGCGGCGCTCCTGATGGCGCGGTTTTGGCGCCGCTGGGGCGGCCGCTCGGAGGGGGCCGCCTGAAGGCGGAGCCGGCGCCTTTAGCCGTTGTTTCGCGCAGGCCGCGCTTCGGCCTGCGCCAGCCGTTCCGACTTCTTGCGCACGAGGACCGAGCGCAGGTCGTGCATTGCGAGCAAAAGCGCGTCCGTAACCGCGTCGAGCTGCTCGGCGCTCGCCTTCGATTGCGCCCATTGCGCGGTGAGGTTGAGATGGTCGATCGAGCGGTGGATGTCGTCGATGTCGCGCCGGGCGAGCAACTCCTGGCGCGACCTCAGCCAGTCGCGGATCGCCGTCATGTCGGCGTCCGAGAGCTTGCGCTCGCTCTGCGGCTTGATCTCGCCGTTCTTGACGTTGACGACGGCGATCTGCTCCATCTCGATCCGCCGCTGGCGGTTCTCCGTGTCGACCCGGAACACCGCCGCGCCGTTCTCTCTGATGCGGAAGTAGAGGTCCGGCAGAACGCCCGGCATATCGGTTCCTCAGCGCAAGCCGGCGCAGAACGCCTGAATCCGGCGGCAGGCCTCTTCGAGCGCCGCGTCGGAGGTAGCGTAGCTGACCCGGAAGTTGGGCGAAAGACCGAAGACCGCGCCGAATACGACGGCGACGCCGGTTTCCTCAAGCAGTGCCGTCGCGAAGGCCTCGTCGTCGGTGATCACGGCGCCTCCGGCCGAGGTCTTGCCGATGCAGCCCGAGATGTCGGGATAGACGTAGAAGGCGCCCTCGGGGCGCGGGCAGGTGACGCCCTTGGCCTGGTTCAGCATCGAGACGACGAGGTCGCGGCGACGCTGGAAGGTCATTACGTTCTCGGCCAGAAAGTCCTGCGGACCGTTCAGCGCCTCGACGGCGGCAAATTGCGCGACCGAGCAGGGGTTCGAGGTCGACTGCGACTGGATCGTGCACATCGCCTTGATCAGTTCCACCGGTCCGGCCGCGTAGCCGATCCGCCAGCCGGTCATCGCATAGGCCTTCGAGACGCCGTTGCAGGTGAGCGTGCGGGCGTAGAGGCCGGGCTCGACCTCGGCCGGGGTGACGAAGCGGAAGTCGTCGAAGACGAGGTGTTCGTACATGTCGTCCGACATCACCCAGACATGGGGATGGCGCATGAGGACGTCGGTCAGGGCCTTGAGTTCGCTCTGCGAATAGCCCGCGCCGGTCGGGTTCGACGGCGAGTTGAAGATGAACCACTTGGTTTTGGGCGTGATCGCCGCTTCGAGTTTCTCGGGCGTGAGCTTGAAATTGCTCTCGATCCCGGCCGTCACCGTCACCGGCGTACCGCCGGCCAGTAGCACCATGTCGGGATAGGACACCCAGTAGGGCGCGGGGATGATCACCTCGTCGCCGGGATTGAGCGTCGCCACGAGCGCGTTGTAGAGAACCTGCTTGCCGCCGGTCCCGACCGTGACCTGGGCGGGCGTGTAGTCCAAGCCGTTCTCGCGCTTGAATTTTGCGCAGATCGCCGACTTCAGTTCAGGGATGCCGTCGACGGCGGTGTACTTGGTCTTGCCCGCGTCGATCGCACGCTTGGCCGCGTCCTTGATGTTGTCGGGCGTATCGAAATCCGGCTCGCCCGCGCCAAGGCCGATCACGTCGCGCCCGGCGGCCTTCAGTTCCTGCGCCTTGGTGGTCACTGCGATGGTCGGCGACGGTTTGACGCGGGCCAAGGTGTCGGAAATGAACGGCATGGGGGGACTCCGGTTTGAAATTACCGGCTGCATGTCTTAGATTGCGACCTCGTTCACCACAAGCGACTTTAAAAGGAGAGCTGATGAACACCGACACGCTAGAGAAATCTGCAGACGCCAACGAGAAATGGTTCAGCGACGACGCCGCCACCTTTGGCGACCGTCTGGCCGCTGCGCGCGAGGCCTCCGGTCTCAGCCAGGCCGATCTCGCCCAGCGGCTCGGCGTGAAGACCCGGGTCATCGAGCACTGGGAGGCCGATGCCAAGGAGCCGCGCGCCAATCGGTTGCAGATGCTCGCCGGGATGCTCGGCGTGTCGCTGATGTGGCTCCTGACCGGCGAAGGCGACGGCATCGAAGGGCCGGGCGAAACGGACACGGAGGCGGCTCAGGTCAAGGGCGTCCTGGCCGAGATCCGTGAACTCCGCGCCGCGATGAGCGCGATGACCGGGCGGCTCGGCCGGCTCGAGAAGAAGCTGCGCCAGGGCGCGGCCGGCAAGGCCGCGTGAGCGAGACCCCGGAAGCCCGCCTGAAGCGCATGGCGATGCGCTCCTGGCGGCGTGGCACCAAGGAGATGGATCTGGTCCTCGGCCCCTATGCCGATGCCCATCTCGCCACGATGCCCGCAGAACGGCTCGCGCTCTACGACGCGCTCCTGGCCGAGAACGACCAGGATATCTACCCGTGGGTAACCGGCGCCGCCCCGGCGCCGGAGCGTTTTGCGGGGCTGATCGCCGAAATCACCGCCTTCGCGCGCGGCCCGCGGGTGCGGAGCTGAGGCCACGCATCGGTCTTAACCGAAATTTTGTCCTTTCCGCCCAATCTGCCGCCGAGCGCAGACAACGGCGGAGATCAAGATGACGCTTCATGCGACGGTTGACGATCGGCCCCGTCAGGGGCCGATCGCGGATTATCTGGAGACCCTCGGTCTCATCGAACGGCTGCACCGGCTCCTGCTCGACGTGATCAAGGACGAGTTCGAGCGCCTCGGCATCCTCGAGGTCAATGCCGTGCAGGCGCTCTTGCTGTTCAACGTCGGCGAGAACGAGGTGACGGCGGGTGAGTTGAAGAGCCGCGGCTATTACCAGGGATCGAATGTCAGCTACAACCTGAAGAAGCTGGTCGAGGCCGGCTACATGCATCACGAACGCTGCGAGATCGACCGCCGCTCGGTGCGGGTGCGCCTCACGGATAAGGGGCAGGTCGTGCGCGACGCGGTGGCTGGCCTCTTCGAGCGCCATGCGGAGCTTCTGGAGGCGCGCAGCGTGATGGGCTTCAAGAGCTCTGAGGAGGTGAATGCGCTGTTGCGGCGGGTGGAGCGGTTCTGGATCGACCAGATCCGCTACATCTACTGACAGGGGCTTGGCCGGCGCTAGTGTCTGGTTCATGGAAGCGGTTGCGGCACGCCGCCGGTCGCGGCGACCGGCCGGCGGGGTGTGGCGAGCGCTGGGTTCGGGCTTGCAGCGCGTCGCGCGCCTGACGACGCGCCGATTCCGGGTCGCCGCCCAGTTGCCGACTTCGACCAGAAAACCGCACCATGCGCCGTCAGCCGAAGCGCCGCCGGCCTCGACCAGAGCGTCGCGCCGCCTGCCGTCCACCGAGGCACCGCCGGCTTCGACCGGAGCGCCACGCCGTCCGCCGAAGCGCCGCCAACGCCGCACGGTGCCGCGCGGCGTCAGCCGAAGCGTCAGCGGCGTCGGGCGGAGCGTCGCGCGGCGTCGGCGGCGCCGATCCTGAGACCGGATAGTTCCTTCACCAGCTTGCGCTCCATCGCCGCCTGGAAGTCGTCGAAGCCGAGCGCGGTCTCGACGAAGGCATCCGGACCGCGGATCACTTCCGTGGCGAACCAGGCGGTCAGTTCGGCGATGCCGGGCTCGCCGCCCTCATCGGAATGGACCCCGATCACCAGAGCATTCACGGTCGCCGGCGGCATCCGCTCGGGCAGGCGCAGGTCGCGCGGCTGCGTCCCGGAATTGTTGAGCCCGTCGCCGGTCAGGTCGAGGACCGCCCGCCAGCAGTCCGGGCGCTGGGCGAGCAGGCGGTCGCCATAGGCCAGCGCCGCACCGACGCCGGTGGCGGGGGAACGCGGGACGCGGTTCGTCGCCGCGATCGTCGCCGCGACGCTCTCCAGCGTGGCGGCATCGCGGATCTCGGTCCAGGGCAGGATCAGACGCTGGTCGGCGCTGCCCGACCAGTCGTAGACCGCAAGCGCGACCGGCGTCTCGGGGGCCTCGAGCAGAAGTGCCCGCACCGGCGCGGCGCGGATCGCGGCGGCGAGGCCGCGGACCTGGAGCAGGAATTCCCGCGCGTCGACCGAGCCCGAGACGTCGAGGCCGATTGCCAGCGCCTGGCGGCATCCCGCCTCGGCTGCGGGCGCTAAGCTGCAGAGGACGGCGAGGGCGAGCGCGCGGATCACCGGTCAGCCTCCGACGTCCGGTCGCGGGTGGTCGAGCGTCATGGTGATTTCAGGCGCGCCAAGCTCGCGTTCGAGCTTGCGCCGCATCGCCCGCTCGAAGTCGCGAAAATCGTCCGCGATCTCGACGAAGGCACCGGGACCATGCAGCACCTCGTCGTGGTAGTAGGCCGCGATGTCGGGTTCGGCGCCAAGGATCGCGAGGCCGTTGACCGTGACGCCGTCGAACGGGAACTCGCGATAGGCGGTTCGGGGCGGGTAGCTGTGGTTGTTCCTGCCGTCGCCCGAGATGTCGAGCGTGTGGCGCGCGCAGTCCGGCGCGCGGCGCAGGAGGATCGAGCCGAAGCCGAGCGCCTGGCCGAGCGCCGTGGGATAAATCGTGTCGCCGTAGGGGGCGGTGACGATCCTGTCGGCGGCCCGCACGAGATCCGTGCGGGTCCGGGCCGGCGTCCAGTCGACGAGAACCTGCTCGGGGCGCCTCGCGCTCCATTCGTAGACGGCGATCGCCACCCAGTAGTCGCCGGAGGCGAAGAACAGGCGCTCGACCGAAGGCGAGAGCAGCGCCCGCGCCAGGCCTTCGCGCTGCAGCCGGTATTCGCCCGCGTCGATCGAGGCGGAAATGTCGAGACCGAGCGCGAGGCCGAGCCTGCAACCTGAGACCGCCGGGCCCGCCGATCCGGCCAGTGCGAGCGCCGCGACGATCATTGCGGGTGCCTTCATCGCGGTCCTCCTTTCACGACCATCCGCGCCGCGGTCTCATGGCGCGGCGGGCCCGGCCATGCCGATCACCGGGCCCTCGAGTTCGCGCAGCAGCTTGAGCCGCATCGCGCGTTCGAAATCCGCGAAGTTCTTCGCCTCGATGACGAAAGCGCCCGGCCCGCGGATCAGGTCGCGCCGGTAATAATTCGCCATCTCTCGGTCGCTGCTGCCGATCGCAAGCCCGTTCACCGTGATCCGCTCGAACGGGAAGGCGTCGTAGGCGCTGTCGGGTGGGAAGCCCTCGTTGTTGCGGCCGTCGCCGGAGACGTCGATCTTCCGGCTGTCGCACTCCGGACCCTCGCGGAACAGTCCGGAGGCGAAGCCGAGCGCGTAGCCGAGCGCGGTCGGCATGTCGTTGCGGCCGCGCTTGCTGGTGCCAATGGCGGTGGCGGCGGCGGCGAGGTCTTCGGGCGTTTCGATCAGCCGCCAGTCGAGCAGCATGTCCTGCTGGTAGCGCCCGCTCCATTCGAAGGCGGTGAGCGCCACGGGCCGGTCGGGAATGGCGAGAAAGGCCGCCTCGATCTCGGGCAGCCGCAACACCCGCGCGAGGCCCTGGCGCTGCAACCCGTCCTCGATCGTGTCGACCGACGCCGAGACGTCGAGCGCGAGCACGAGCGCAAGCCGGCAGCCGGCCTCGGCCGGCGCCGCCAGCGCGATCAGCGCGGAGGCAAGCCGGAGACTCACCAGTGTCCGATATTGGCCATGCTCGCCCAGGGCTCCTGGGGCGGCAGGGCCTTGCCGGCCTGCAGAAGCTCGACCGAGACGTTGTCGGGCGAGCGCACGAAGGCCATGTGCCCGTCGCGCGGCGGCCGGTTGATCGTCACCCCGTTGGCCTGCAGATGGGCGCAGAGCGCGTAGATGTCGTCGGTCTCGTAGGCGAGATGGCCGAAATGGCGGCTGTCGGAGGGGAGAGCGTCGTCGCCGTCCCAGTTCCAGGTCAGCTCCAGCGGGCAGTCGGGCTGGCCTGGCGGTGCCATGAATACAAGCGTGAAACGCCCGCCCTCGTTGTCCCAGCGCCGGGTCTCTTCGAGCCCGAGCAGCCGGTAGAACGCCATCGAGGCGTCGAGGTCCTTCACCCGCACCATTGTATGGAGATATTTCAATGCCATGGACCCCTCCCGGACTGTTCTTCCAACAGCCTAGCAGCGCCCCCGTTTCGGGCCAAGCGCCGCGCGCGGGCCCGGGCAGGGCCTGTTTTTCATCGAACGCTTCTATCGTAGTGACGACCCGCCCGGACCATAGATATAGTGGTCGCGATTCGAATGCGGAGGAGAGCGCCATGACCCTGACCCCCGAACAGCAGGCCGAGATCGACGAGGCCCGCGCCGCCCAGCGTCCGACCCTGCGCGCGGTCGCGCCGGGCATGGAGCAGCATCTCTACATGGCCCATCACGTCCTCGACCACGGCCATGTCCGGGTCATCGACTACATGGGCGACGACAGCGCCATCACCCAGGCGGCGCGCGTGAGCTACGGCAGGGGCACCAAGCATGTCACGAACGACGAGGGGCTGATCCGCTACCTGATGCGGCACTGGCACTCGACGCCGTTCGAGATGTGCGAGGTCAAGTTCCACGTCAAGCTGCCGGTCTTCGTCGCCCGCCAGTGGATCCGCCACCGCACCGCCAACGTGAACGAGTATTCGGCGCGCTACTCGATCCTCGACCGCGAGTTCTACATCCCGGCCCCGGAGCATCTGGCGGCGCAGTCCACGGTGAACAATCAGGGCCGCGGCGAGCTGCTTGAGGGCGAGGAGGCGCAGCGCGTCCTTGACCTTTTGCGCGAGGACGCGATGCGCAGCTACGACCACTACGAGGCGATGCTGAGCCAGGACGGCCAGAAGGGCCTCGCGCGCGAGTTGGCGCGGATGAACCTGCCGGCGAATGTCTATACCCAGTGGTACTGGAAGACCGACCTGCACAACCTCTTCCACTTCCTGCGGCTCAGGGCGGACGCGCATGCGCAATACGAGATCCGCGCCTATGCCGAGGTCATGTGCGGCATCGTCAAGGACTGGGTGCCGATCGCCTACGGCGCGTTCCGCGACTACCGGATGGGGGGCGCGAACATTTCGGCCAAGGGGGTCGATGTGCTGAAGCGCCGGCTTCGCGGCGAGATCGTGACGCAGGTCGACTCGGGCATGTCCGCGGGGGAATGGCGCGAGTTCGAGGCGCTGTGGGGATAAGGCTCGGCTGAGCCCGGCCCGCCTTCGGCGCGGGCCGGGGGCTGGTCCGCAGACCGTCACGCATCGGTCCAGACGGGCCGATTGCGGCCGGGCAGCGCCCGCCGTTCACTCCGCCAGCGCGGGCACTCCGGCCGTTTCGGCCTCAAGCGGACCGTCGGGCCAGTGGACCGAGACGATGAAGGCCGCCGGTCCGGCGGTGGCGGCGAGCTTGGCCAGCGTCGGCGGCGTGTCGAAGATCAGATCCTCCACCGCGCGGCCGTCATGGGTGACGCGGACCCGGATGAGACGCACGCTCATTCTGCCGCCAGCATCAGGCGGATGCGCTCCCTCAGGGGTTTGCGGCGCATCGCGATCGACACGACATAGGCGCCGCCGCCGACCCGGGCGCTGATTTCGCCGATGGTCGGGGTCACGTCGAAGAACTCCTCGCGCATCGTGGTGCCGTCGGTGGTCACGGTCACGCAGCAACGCGAGATCGAGCCTAGCGCCCGGCGCCTCCCGGCGCGTGCGGTTTCGTTGAGCCTCCGGCCTGCCTCGCTCGACAGCCGGTCGATCAGTTGATTGCTAACAGTCATCTGCCCCCCTTTGCGCGGCGCCGTTGAGGCTGCTCCGCTGCGCTGCTCGGTCACTGCTCGTGGTTCTCAACTCCAGAACTCGGACTACCGTACCTAGTGTCTTTACTGCTAAATATTCTCGAAATGTTGCGCAATAGAGACAAATGTTTCCAGTTCGGAGACGTCGGACTTCCGCCGACGATGCTCGGATTTCCGCCGATCGGGCGCGGTTACGGAGGGGAAGGAGGCGGAATCTTGCTGATGGCTTGCCAGGCTACGCGGGCATCGACTATCCGGGCCCGGGCAAGCGCGCGAATCCGGGAGGCCCGAGCCGATGATCCTGTATGGAATTGCCAGCTGCGACAGTTGCCGCAAGGCGCGGCGGGCGCTCGATTCGGCGGGCCATGCGGTCACCTTCCGGGATATCCGCGCCGAGTCGCTGACCGTGGCGGAGCTGGAGCGGTTCCTCGCGGCCTTCGGCGACCGCCTGGTCAACCGCGCCTCGGCGACCTGGCGGGCGCTTGACGAGGTAAGCCGCGCGGCGCCCTTGGCGGAGCTCATCGCGGCGCATCCAACCGTGATGAAACGGCCGGTGATCGACAGCGGCGCGGCGCTGCACCTTGGCTGGGGCAAGGACGTGCAGGCAGCGCTTCTGTCATGAAAACGGCCCGCCGGAGGCGGGCCGCAGGTGTCACGGATGCCGTCGGATCAGAGCAGCTTCAGGTCCGCCGCAGAGGCGCGGCCGTCGCGGCCGGACTGCATTTCGTAGGCAACTTTCTGATTGTCGGCGAGCGTCTTCAGGCCCGCGCGCTCGACGGCGGAGATATGGACGAAAACGTCCTTGCCGCCATCGTCCGGGGCGATGAATCCGTACCCCTTGGTAGTATTGAACCATTTAACGGTGCCAGTGGCCATCCGTTCCTCCTCAGTCATTGTTCCCGGGCGCCATTGCCCAAGGCCGTGCAGCCAGGTCTTTCGAATCTTCCGGCTGCCCCGTGACGAGGGAGCGGTAGGAAAGTCTGCGGTCACGCCGAGGAAATGATGAGGTATTTCCGCCAAAAATCAAGGCATTTGAAGAAGGTGCGGATTCAGCGGCGGTTGCGGGCCAGCAGGCGGTCGAGCGACAGGGGACCGGCGCCCATCAGGACCAGCGGCAGGAGCAGCATGATCCAGAGCGCCCGCTGGTCGAGTATGAGCGCGCCCGGGGTCGCGTCGAACCAGCGGCCGAGATCGTCGCCGCCGACGCCGTGGCCGACGATGTCGGTGAGGCTCTGGACGAGAACGAAGCCAATCATGCCGAGGCTGGCGAGCCGGGTGAGGAGGCCGAGAACGATTAGGAGCGGCAGGAGCAGCTCGGCCCAGGTCCCTGCGAGCGTCACCGCCCAGTGAAAGGGACCGAGCTGCGAGAAGTCGTAGCCGGCGGCCTCGACCGCCTTGGGGAAGATCTGGATATAGGCGCCGTCCGAGGGTCGGAAGAGGCCGGTGATCCCCTCGCCGACCTTGGTGCGGGCGGAGTTCCAGTAATAAATGAGCAGGACCCCGGCGAAGACGAACCGCGCGAGCGTCGGCAGCGTGGCGGGGGCAAGGCGGCTGAGGTGGTCCGCGAGGCGGTCATAGGCGGCAAACACGGGGGGTCACTCTCCTGTACTGATGCCGACGATCGCACTCCCGCCGAGCAGGAGGCCGAGGGTCGCGGTGAGATCGAACGCGCCGGCGGCGTCGAGGGCCTCGCCGACAGTCCGGCCTTCTGCCAGCGCGGCGACGAAGGGGGCGGCGCCGGCGGGAAGGAGAAGCGGTTCGGGGTCGAAATCGGGGCGGACGATGAGCACGTCCTCGGCCGTGGCCTGTTTGGGGGCGGTGCCGTTGCGGGCATTGGCCGTCCAGATCGCGTGGATCGGCCAGCGGGAGCGGAGGAGCCGGACGGAAGGGGCGAGCCGGAGCCGGGCTGCGACGAAGGCGTCGGGAGTGAGGGTCTGCAACGCCTCGGCCGCGACCGGCGCGGCGTCGGCGGCGTGGTAGGACTGGCGCAGCGCAAGCTCGAGCCGGGCGATGTCGGGCAGGTAGCCGAGATGCGCGACCGGGGGGAAGGTCTCGAGGAAGGCGGGCATCGCCGCGCCGTAGAACATCATCAGCGGGGAAGCGGGCGGATGGGCGCGCAGATGCTCGCGCGCCATCGCGGTGAAGAACTCCTCGCCGACGAGCTTGCGGATGACCGGGAAGGCCTGGCGCAGCGCCTCGGTCAGCGAGACGGTGACATTGTTGCGGTAGACGTCGAAGCGGCGCCCGGCGGGCTGGCCGGCGGGGCCGGTGAGGCCCTCCGGTGCGGGCCGGCTGGGGTCGAGGAGGGCGGCGCGGAACTCCGACTGGCTCATGCCGGCACCCCGTCGAGGATGCGGGCGGCGCGGGCGGCCTCTTCGGCCAGCACCGGCCAGTCGGGGACGTCGTTGTCCCATTCGATCAGCGTCGGCTTCGCGCCCCCCCTGGCGAGGGTCCGGGCATAGAGCTGCCAGACCGGGTCCACGACCTCGGAGCCGTGCGCGTCGATGAGGAGCGGCGCGCCGGCGTCGTCGGCATCCTCGTCATGGCCGCCGAGATGGATCTCGCCCACGAGATCATGGGGAAAGCGGTCGATGTAGTCGCCGGGGTCGGTCTGCCGGTTGGTGCAGGAGACATAGACATTGTTCACGTCGAGCAGCAGGCCGCAGCCGGTGCGCTTCGCGATCTCGGTCAAAAAGTCGATCTCGTCGAGATTTGTCTCGGTGAAATTCACATAGACCGAGGGGTTTTCGAGGAGCATGCGGCGGCCGACGTGATCCTGCACCTCGTCGATATGGGCGCAGACGCGGGCCAGCGTGGCCTCCGTATAGGGCAGCGGCAGGAGGTCGTTGAGGAACTCGGCGCCGTGGGTGGACCAGGCGAGGTGTTCGGAGAAGCTCGCCGGGTCGAGCCAGCCGCAGAGCTGCTTCAGCCGGGCGAGGTGGTCGCGGTCAAGAGCGGCCTCGCCGCCGATCGAGAGGCCGACGCCGTGGACGGAAATCGGGAAGCGTTCGGCGAGGTGGCGGAGCTGCGCGAGGGGGCGGCCGCCGTCGCCCATGTAGTTTTCTGCATGGATTTCGAGCCATTCGACTGGAGTCGGATCGGCGAGAATGCTGGAAAAGTGCTGGGGCTTGTAACCGACGCCGGGCCGGGCCGGAAGCCTGCGCTTGGCGGTTTGGTCTAGCATGCCGTCCCCCGTTGGTCAGGACAGCATCCCCGGCGAGGCCGGGGATGCCGGAGGCGATCCTCAGCCCTGCGGCAGGTCGCGGTCGAGCGCCTCGAGCGAGCCCATGCGGCCGTCGGGCAGTTCCATCGTGGCGCAGGTGCCGGCCGGGACGAGCTTCCAGGAGTTGCCCTGGTAGTCGACCTTCGAGGTGCCGGCGCAGGTCGTGCCCGGACCCGCGGCGCAGTCGTTCTGGCCGGCCAGCGCCACGCCGAAACACTTTTCCTTGGCCTCCTGGGCCGCGGCCGGCGTGGCCATGTGCCCGGCAAGGGCTGCGGCGAGGCTGCCGGCGACGGCGAGGGTCTTCACGGAATGAGACATGGTTGTATCCCTTGTTGCGGTTGCTTGGGTCGTCGTGTCGACAGGAGGGACCGTAGCCGCAGCTTCGGTCACTGACCACTCACGAAGGCGTGGCCCACAGGTGCGTGAAAAGCTGAAACATCAAGCTGCCCGGCCGGTTCGGCCGGTGCGGAGGCCCCGCCCTTGTGGGCGGAGCCTGTCAGAACGCCTTTATTTCCGGGCGAGGCCGTCGGGCGGCGTCGCGTCGCCGGCGAGCGCCGCGACCGCTTCGGCGAGGCCGGCGGTTTCGGTCCGGGTCTCGCCGAGGCGGCGGATTGAAACAGTCCGCTCGGCGACTTCCTTCATGCCGACCGCGAGTATCACGGGAACCTTGCCGACCGAATGCTCGCGGACCTTGTAGTTGATCTTCTCGTTGCGGGTGTCGGCCTCGGCGCGGAGCCCGGCATCGCGAAGCGCAGCCACGACCTCGTGGACGTAGTCGTCGGCATCCGAGACGATCGAGGCGACGACGACCTGCCGGGGCGCGAGCCAGAACGGCAGCTTGCCGGCGTAGTTCTCGATCAGGATGCCGAGGAACCGCTCGAAGCTGCCGAGGATCGCGCGGTGCAGCATCACCGGGCGGTGCTTGGCGCCGTCCTCGCCGACATATTCCGCGCCGAGACGGACCGGCAGGTTGAAATCGGCCTGGAAGGTGCCGCACTGCCATTCCCGCCCGATCGCGTCGGTGAGCTTGAAGTCGAGCTTCGGCCCGTAGAAGGCGCCTTCGCCGGGGTCGATGACATAGTCGTTGCGGACCTTCCTGACCGCGCTTTCGAGCGCCGCCTCGGCCTTGTCCCAGATCTCGTCGGAGCCCACGCGGACCTCGGGCCGGGTCGAGAGCTTGATGTCGAACTTGGTGAAGCCGAGATCGGCGTATACCGAGGACAGAAGGTCGATGAAGCCCGCGCATTCGGCCTCGATCTGGTCCTCGGTGCAGAAGATGTGGGCGTCATCCTGGACGAAACCGCGCACCCGCATGAGGCCGTGCATCGAGCCCGAGGATTCGTAGCGGTGGCAGGAGCCGAACTCGGCGAGGCGGAGCGGCAGGTCGCGGTAGGACTTGAGGCCCTGGTTGTAGACCTGGACGTGGCAGGGGCAGTTCATCGGCTTCAGCGCGTTGATGCGCTTTTCCTTGGCGCCTTCCTCGTCGACCTCGACGATGAACATGTTCTCGCGGTAGGCCTCCCAGTGGCCCGAGCGTTCCCAGAGCACGCGGTCCACGACCTGCGGCGTCTTGATCTCCTTGTAGCCGGCGCGGTCGAGGCGGCGGCGCATGTAGTCCTGCAGCGCCGAGTAGACGGTCCAGCCGTTCGGGTGCCAGAACACCATGCCCGGCGCCTCTTCCTGCATGTGGAAGAGCTCCATCTCGCGGCCGAGTTTGCGGTGGTCGCGCTTGGCGGCCTCCTCGAGCATCGTCAGATGGGCCTTGAGGTCGTCGCGGTTCTTGAAGCCGACGCCGTAGATGCGCTGGAGCTGCTTCTTGGTGTGATCGCCGCGCCAGTAGGCGCCGGCGACCGACATCAGCTTGAACGCGTCGGCCGGGAGCTGGCCGGTATGCTGGAGATGGGGCCCCCGGCAGAGGTCCTGCCAGTGGCCGTGCCAGTACATGCGCAAGGGCTCGTCGCCGGGGATCGCCTCGATCAGCTCGACCTTGAAGGGCTCGTTCTTGGCGACGTAGTGGGCGATGGCGCGGCTGCGGTCCCAGACCTCGGTTTTCACCGGGTCGCGTTCGGCGATTATGGCGCGCATCTCCTTCTCGATGGCGCCGAGATCCTCGGGCGTGAACGGCTCCTCGCGGTCGAAGTCGTAGTACCAGCCGTTCTCGACCACCGGGCCGATCGTGACCTTCACCTCGGGCCAGAGCTTCTGCACGGCGCGGGCCATGACATGGGCGAAGTCGTGGCGGATGAGTTCGAGCGCCTGGGCGTCGTCCTTCATCGTGTATATGGCGATCTGGCTGTCGGCCTCGATCGGCCACTGGAGATCCCAGTGCCGGCCGTCGACGCAAGCCGAGATTGCCGCCTTGGCGAGCGAGGGGGCGATCGACTGCGCCACTTCGGTGGCGGTCACGCCTTTCGCGTAGTCGCGTTTGTTGCCATCGGGGAATGTCAGGGAAATCTGGGTCATCGGCCCATGCTCCTCGTCGGTTTGGCGCCCACGGAACGCCCGGTTGCGGGTTATGTGGCGTCTCTATTCCCAATCGGGGCGCGGAAGTCAACGGCCGGGGGTTCCACCCCCGGACCCCCGGGGGTATTTGGGACAATGAAGAATGTGGGGGTGTTCATGAGCGAGTTTCTGACGACACCGGAGGGGCGGCGGATCGCCTATGACCGGATCGGGGGCAGGACGCCGGGGGTGGTGTTCCTCGGCGGGTTCAAGTCCGACAAGGAGGGCACCAAGGCGCTGGCGCTCGAGGCTTGGGCGAAGGCGGCGGGACGGGCGTTTCTCCGGCTCGACTATTCCGGGCACGGGCAGTCGTCGGGCGAGTTTCTCGACGGCGCGATCGGCGACTGGTTCGAGGACGCGCGTGCGGCGATCACCGCACTGACCGAGGGGCCGCAGGTGCTGGTCGGCTCGTCGATGGGGGGCTGGATCGCGCTTCTGATGGCGCGGGAGATGCCGGAGAAGGTCGCCGGCCTCGTGACGATCGCGGCGGCGCCGGACTTCACCGAGGACGGGATGTGGGGCGCCTTCAGCGAGGATCAGCGGCGGGAGCTGATGGAGGCGGGCCGGGTCGCGCTGCCGTCGGACTATTCCGACGAGCCCTACATCATCACGCGGCGGCTGATCGAGGAGGGGCGCGGCCGGCTGGTGCTGCGGCGCCCGCTCGACCTGCCGTTCCCGGTGCGGATGCTGCAGGGCACGGAGGATGCCGACGTGCCTTTGGCGGTGGCGGTGCGGCTCATCGAGCATGTGATGGGCCCGGATATCCGGCTCATCGTGGTGAAGGGCGCTGACCACCGGTTCTCGACTCCCGACTGCCTGAAGCTGATCGAGCTGTCGGTCGTGAAGGTGCTCGCGCGGCTGGAGGGCGGCGCCGGCTAGGCGCCGCCGGAAGGCTCAGACCGCGCGGATCTCCGGCTTGCCGGTGCGGCGACGGTTCGGCAGGCCGGAATTCTCGTCGAAGAAGTCGAGCACCAGCGGCCGGATGTTGTTGCGCCAGGACTTGCCGGCGAAGATGCCGTAATGGCCGGCGCCGGGCTCGACATGGAAGGCTTTCTTCGAATCGGGCAGGCCGGTGCAGAGGTCGAGCGCCGCGCGGCACTGGCCGGGGGCGGAGATGTCGTCCTCCTCGCCCTCGATCGTGTGGACCGCGACATCGGTGATTCGGCCGATGTCGACGCGCTGACCGGCGACCGTGAAGATGTTCTGGGCGATCTCCCGTTTCTTGAAGACGCGCTCGACCGTGGAGAGGTAGAACTCCGCCGTCATGTCCATGACCGAGAGGTACTCGTCGTAGAAGCGGTTGTGGGCGTCGCGCTCCTTCGCCTCGCCCTTGGCGGCGCGCAGGATCTGGTCGGAGAAGGCCTTGGTGTGGCGGTCGAGATTCATCGAGATGAAGGAGGCGAGTTGCAGCAGGCCCGGGTAGACCAGCCGCCCGGCGCCGGCATATTTGAAGCCGACGCGCTGGATCGCCAAGTGTTCGAGCTGACCCATCGTCAGGCGGCGGCCGAAGTCGGTGACCTCGGTCGGGGCGGCGTCGGGGTCGATCGGGCCGCCGATCAGCGTGAGCGTGCGGGGCTGCGCCTTAGGCTCGGCCTCGGCGAGGTAGGCGGTCGCGGCGAGCGTGATCGGAGCCGGCTGGCAGACCGCGACGACATGGATGTCGGGGCCGAGATGGCGCATGAATTCAACGAGATAGAGGGTGTAGTCCTCGATGTCGAACTTGCCGGCGGAGACCGGAATGTCACGCGCGTTGATCCAGTCGGTAACGTAGACGTCGCAATCGGGCAGGAGGCTGAGCACGGTGGAGCGCAGGAGGGTCGCATAATGGCCGGACATCGGCGCTACCAGGAGCACCCGGCGCGGCATCGGATCGCGGCCCATGACCTTGAAGTGGATGAGGTCACCGAAGGGGCGCGAGACCACGGTCTCGACATCCACCAGATGGTCGCGGCCGTCGCTGCCGACCACGGTGCGGATGCCCCAGTCGGGCTTGATTACCATGCGCGCGAAGCTGCGTTCGGTGACGCGGCCCCAGGCGGAGAGCACCTTGAACATCGGATGCGGCACGAGCCCCCAGATCGGGTAGGAGGACATTGCCCGGGCCGAGGCACCCAACCACTCGTTGGTGTTCCTGGTGCTTTCCATCAGGTCGTAAGAAAACATTCCCTTCATCGCATCTCCTGTCCCGGTCGCTCTGGCGATAACGCCGCTTTTCCTGCGCGCGCAGCAACGCTATGCTGCAGTGCAACAGAGTAGGGAGGAAAGGTTGACATGACAACTGAACTTGAGGCCGCCCCTGAAAATCTTGAAAAACTCAGTGCAAATCTGGCACGGGTCGAGGAACTGACGCAGCGCCTCATCCAGGCGATGGCACAGAAGCGGATGCCCAATCCGGCGGTCGAGGCGCCCGGTCACACGCTTTTCGCCCATGCCGTCACCGCCTACTGGAAAGAGGCGCTGGAAAACCCCGGCAAGCTGATCGAGCAGCAGGCCGCACTCTGGGGCAAGACGCTGAAGCATTATATCGACGCGCAGCAGGCGCTCGCCACAGGCAAGTTCACCGCGCCCGAGGATGCCGGCCCGACCGACCGGCGCTTTTCCAACCCGCTCTGGAAGACCCATCCCTATTTCAACTTCGTCAAGCAGCAGTATTTCCGCAACGTCGCGGCGATGGAGCAGGCGCTGGCGAATATCGACGACCTTGAGCCGCACGAGCGCAAGCGTGTCGAGCATTTCGCGCATCAGATGATGGACATGATGGCGCCGACGAACTTCCTCGGCACCAATCCCGATGCGCTCGAACGCGCGGTGGAGACCGAGGGCGAGAGCCTCGTGAAGGGGCTCGAGAACCTTGTCCGCGACATCGAGGCGAACAAGGGCGACCTCCTGGTCCGGCTCGCCGATCCGGACGCCTTCACGCTTGGCGAGAACGTCGCCGCGACCGAGGGCGCGGTGGTGTATCGCAACCGCATGATGGAGCTCATCCAGTACAAGGCGACGACCGAAGATGTCCACGCGACGCCGGTGGTGATCTTCCCGCCCTGGATCAACAAGTTCTACATCATGGACCTCAAGCCCTCGAACTCGCTGATCAAGTATATCGTCGATCAGGGCTACACGCTCTTCGTCGTGAGCTGGAAGAACCCCGACAAGAGCTATGCCGATGTCGGGCTAGACCAGTATGTGGAGGAGGGCTTCATCGCCGCGATCGAGGAGGCCAAGAAGATCACCGGCGAGAAACAGGTCAACGCGGTCGGCTACTGCATCGCCGGCACCACGCTGACCATGACCCAGGCGGTGCTCACCAAGCGCGGCGACACGTCGGTGAAGTCGGCGACCTTCTTCACGACGCTCACCGATTTCTCCGATCCCGGCGAGGTCTCGGTCTTCCTAGACGACGATTTCATCGACGGCATCGAGGGGCAGGTCGCAAAGGACGGTTATCTCGACAAGTATTTCATGGCGCGGACCTTCTCGTTCCTGCGCTCGAACGACCTCGTTTATGCACCGGCGATCCGCAACTACATGATGGGCGAAGCGCCGCCCGCCTTCGATCTTCTGTTCTGGAACGGCGACGGCACCAACCTGCCGGCAAAGATGGCGGTCGAGTACCTGCGCTGGATCTGCCAGGCCAACCATCTCGCCGACGGGAAGATCAGGATCTGCGGCGAGACGATCGGGCTCACGGACGTCACGATCCCGCTCTTCGCGGTGGCCTGCGAGGCCGACCATATCGCGCCGTGGAAGGGGTCGTTCAACGGCGTCCGGCAGTACGGGTCGAAGGACAAGACCTTCGTGGTGTCGCAATCGGGCCATATCGCGGGGATCATCAATCCGCCCGGTAAGGACAAGTACGGCCATTACACCAACGAGGCCGAGATGACGACCGCCGACGAGTGGCTGAAGTCGGCAACCTTCCACAAGGGCAGCTGGTGGCCGCGTTGGGAAGAGTGGCTGCGGGCGCGGGCCGGCACGAAGGTTCCGGCGCGCGCTCTGGGCGATTCGGCGCATCCGGTGTTGGCTCCGGCGCCGGGAAATTATGTGGCTGAAGTTCCAAGTATCTGAAATAGAAGCGGAAAAACTTTTTTCTGCACTGCAGCGAAAAACCTTGAAATGCTGCGGTGCAGAACGTATCTTCCTTGCATACGCAGAACGGGCTGACGCCCTTGCCAGGAGATACACAGATGCAGAAGACCCAGGACTTCACCAAAGTCATGCAGGACATGGCTTCCTCCGTTCCCTTCGACGCGAAAGCGTTCCAGGACACGTTCAAGACCTCGGCCGTTCTCGGTGAGAAAGTGGCGAAAGTCGCTCTCGAAGCCGCCGAGAAGTCGAACGAGATTTCCTCGAAGTGGACCAAGGACACGATCGCCAAGTTCGGCGCCCTCGCCAAGGTCAAGGACGAGCCGACCGATTACTCCAAAGCGATGACCGACTTCGCGTCGGCCGCTGCCGAGATGGCCGCCGAAAACCTCGCCGCCTTCGCCGAAGTCGCGAAGAAGGCCCAGATGGAAACCGTCGAGCTGATGCTCGCCGCCGGCAAGGACTTCTCCGAGGACGCGACCGCCGCGGTGAAGAAAGCCCAGGCGGAAGTCACGACCGCCGCGAAGAAGGCCGCGGCAGCCGCGACCTCGAAGTAAGTAGCGAGTGCGAGATTAACGGTCTCCTTACTCCTCCCTGTCGGTGAGACCGAAACTGGGCGGGCCTCGTGCCCGCCCTTTTCTTTTTTCGTTCTTTTTGTTGTCTTTTCTGCCGCGCGGCTTAATCTCGCTGCAACGCCAAAAAAAGACGATCCCGGGAGGATGGCCGATGGCCGAAGACGCCAAGCCGCTGCTGATCAAACGCTATGCCAGCCGGCGGCTCTACAACACGGAAACGAGCGACTACGTCACGCTTGAGGATATCGCCGCCTTCATCCGCGACGGGCGCGAAGTGCAGATCGTCGACCTGAAGTCGGGCGACGACCTGACCCGGCAGTATCTCCTGCAGATCATCGCTGAGCACGAGAGCCGCGGCGAGAGCGTGCTGCCGATCGACGTGCTGACCGATCTCGTCCGCAGCTACACGACGAGTGCGCAGAGCGTGGTGCCGCAGTTTCTCGCCGCCTCCTTCGAGATGCTGCGCGAGGGCCAGTCGAAGATGCTGGAAAACCTCTCGACCTTCCCCAACCCGATGTCGTCGATGCCGGGCTTCGAGGCATTGCAGCGCCAGCAGCAGGCCTTCCTGCGCTCGATGATGGGCGGCTTGGCGCCTGCGAGGGAATCCGAGGCCGAGGAGAAGCCGAAGGGCAAGGCGAAGGGCAAGGACGAGGAAGACCTCGAGGCGATCAAGAAGCAGCTTGCCGAGCTGCAGTCGAAGCTCTCCAGGCTCTGACGCCGCGCCGGAGGAGGCCTCCGGCGGGGGTATTTTGGCAATGAAGAAGGATCAGGCGCGTCTGATCTCGTCGACCGCAGCGAGCAGGCCGTCGGCGATCACGTCGAGCTCGGCGCGGGTGAGCCGCGTCGGCAGGCGCACGTCGCAGGCCCGCATCAGCATCGCGCGGGTCTTCGGCAGGTCGGGCGGCGTGCCGAGGAACTGCCAGTTCCAGAAGGCGCGGGCATTGTCCTTCGAGAGCCCGAAGACCTGGACCGAGACGCCGCGGCGCAGGGCGGCGTCCTGGAAGGCGCGCGCCTCGTCGTCGGTGGCGAAGCCGTTCAGGTTGAACTGCAGCGAATCCGGGGCGCGTTCCTCCTGGGGCAGGGCGGGCGGCACCGCGATCCAGGGCGAGGCGTTGAGGCGCTCCGCGACGTGGTCGTGATTGGCGCGGCCGGCGGCGACGCGGGCGGCGATCTCGGGGATCTGCGGCCGGATCACGGCGGCCGAGAGGTTCTGCATCCGCATGTTGTACAAGGGCAGCCGGTTCTGCCAGCGCATGAAACCGGTCTGCAGGCCGGGGTGTTTCTTCCAGTTGTGCTCGTAGGCGCCCGACATGATCACCGCTCGGGCGGCAAGCTCGGGGTCGTCGGTGATCAACATGCCGCCCTCGCCGGCATTGACGAGCTTGTAGGACTGGAACGAGAAGCAGCCGATCCGGCCAATCGTGCCGATCTTGCGGCCCGCCCAGAGCGTGCCGAGCGAATGGGCGGCATCCTCCACCACCGGCAGGCCGCGAGCCTCGGCCTCGATCATGATCGCGTCCATGTCGGAAGTATGGCCGCGCATGTGGCTGATGAGCACCGCGTCGGCGCCGTCGAGCTTGGCGCGGAAATCGTCGAGGTCGATGCGGAGGTCGCGGCCGACCTCGACGAGGACCGGCTCGCAGTCGGCATGGACGACGGCGGAGGGCACCGCGGCGAAGGTGAAGGCGGGGATCACGACGCGCGCGCCGCGCGGCAGGTCGAGCGCCTTCAGCGCGAGGAAGAGTGCCGCCGAGCAGGAGGAGACCGCGAGCGCGTAGCGCACCCCCATATGGGCGGCGAACTCGGCTTCGAGGAGCGCCACCGGCGCGCCTTCGGGCGCGGTGTAGCGGAAGAGGTCGCCACTCGCGAGCAGCCGCTCGATCTCGGCCCGCGCGGCCTCGGGGATCGGTTCGGCCTGGTGGACGTCGGGGGTCCGGGTCGGCTGGGGTGCCAGGGTGGCGGTGGACATGGTTCACCTTTTTGAAATCGCCGGTTTCAAAAATCCATATCTGTCCGATGTGGAAAAGACCACAGGCCGCCCGGGGGCGGCCTGCAAAAAATCGCCGATCGCGGCGGTCAGACGTTGAGCAGCAGGTACTCGCGCTCCCAGGGGCTGATGACCTGCAGGAACTCCTTGTACTCGTTGCGCTTGACCGCCTCGTAGATGTCGCAGAACTCCGGCGTCAGCACCTCGCGCAGGGGCGCGCAGTCGGAGAAGAGGTCGAGCGCGTCGCCGAGATTGGTCGGCAGCTCGTCGGAGTCGATATAGGCGTTGCCGGTGACCTCGGGCCGCGGCAGCTTCTTCTCCGTCAGCCCGAGATAGCCGCAGACCAGCGTCGCGGCGATGCCGAGATAGGGGTTGCAGTCCATCCCCGGCAGGCGGTTCTCGATCCGCCGCGCGGCGGGTTCCGAGATCGGCACCCGGAGCCCGGTGGTGCGGTTGTCGCGGCCCCATTCGAGGTTGATCGGCGCCGCGAAGTCCGGGACGTAGCGGCGGTAGGAGTTTACATAGGGCGCCATCAGCGCCACCACCGCGGGCAGGTAGTTCTGCATGCCAGCGATGAAGTGCAGGAAGGCCTCGGTCTCGCCGCCCTTGGCGTCGGAGAAGATGCTCTTGCCGGTCTTGTGATCGACGACGGACGAATGGATGTGCATGGCGCTGCCCGGCTCGCCCTCGATCGGCTTGGCCATGAAGGTCGCGAAGCAGTCGTGGCGCAGCGCCGCCTCGCGCAGCAGCCGCTTGAAGAAGAATACCTCGTCGGCGAGGTCGATCGGATCGCCGTGGGAGAGGTTGAGCTCGACCTGACCAGCGCCACCTTCCTGGACGATGCCGTCGATCTCGAAGCCCTGGGCCTCGGCGAAGTCGTAGATATCGTCGATGACCTTGCCGTATTCATCGACGGCCGACATCGAATAGGCCTGCTTGGCGGCGGCGCGCCGGCCGGAGCGGCCCATCGGCGGGATCACCGGCATGTTCGGGTCGACGTTGCGCGCGACGAGGAAAAACTCCATCTCGGGCGCGACGATCGGCTTCCAGTCCTGATCGTTGAAGAGCTTCACCACGCGCTTAAGCACGTTCCTGGGTGCCATCGGCACCGGGTTGCCCTGCTGGTCGTTGACGTCGTGGATCACCTGGATGGTGATGTCGGCGGTCCAGGGCACAGCGGTCGCGGTCGAGAAGTCCGGCGTCAGGATCATGTCGGGTTCGGTGAACTCGCTCTCGTCCGGCATGTCGGCATAGTCGCCGGTGATGGTCTGCGCGAAGATCGAGTTCGGCAGGTGGAAATACTTCTGTTTGCCGAATTTAGAGGCCGGCATCGCCTTGCCCTTGGCCACGCCCGCGAGGTCGGAGACGAGGCACTCAACCTCGTCCAGCCGGCGGCCGGCGATGTATTCCTGGGCGGCTTCGGGAAGCTTCTGGGTCCAGTCGGACATGAATCACACTGTCGCTTTATTTCGGTTCTGCTTGAAGAAGTCCGCGATCCGGTCGGCGATCGCGGCGGAGGAATTGGCGCCGTCGAATCGGGCGCGCGCCGCCTCCATCAGCGCGTCGGGCACGAGGCCCTTCCCGCGATACGTCATCAGCCCGTCGATGAACGCATCGCCGTATTCGGGATGGGCCTGAACGGTATAGGCGCGGTCGTCATAGAGGAGCGCGGCATGTTCGCAAAAGGGGCTGGAGCCCACGGTCTCGGCCGCGGCCGGCTTCTCGACGACCTGGTCCTGGTGCCAGGCGTTGAGCGTCACCGTCTCGCCCCCGAAGTCGTAGTCGGTCGGGCCGACCGACCAGCCGCCCTTGAACTTCTCCACGCGGCCGCCCATCGCCTGGGCGATGATCTGGTGGCCGAAGCAGATGCCGACGACGGGCACCCGTTCGGCATAGGCCTTGCGGATGAACTCTTCCAGCGGCTTGATGAACGGATGGTCCTCGTAGGCGCCGTGGCGCGAGCCGGTGATGAGCCAGCCGTCGCAGTCATGGACGCTCTCGGGAAACTCCATCCCCTCGACATGGTACGAGGTGAAGTCGAGCCCGCGTCCCGCCAGAAGCCGGACGAACATGTCGGGATAGTCGCCCATCCTGTCCTTCAGGACATCTGGGGCCTGGCCGGTCTGGAGGATGCCGATACGCATGGGTGTCTCTCGGTCGGAACGTCAGGGAAGGGTGCGCCGCGCCGCCCGCCTTTGCAAGCGGCGCGGAAGCCGGGTCAGACGGTGTCGAGGTAGATCTCGGTCTTCTCCTCGGGCGTCAGTTCTGCCATGTAGCGCAGCTCCTGCCGCTTGGTCATCACGAGGTTGCGGATGAGCTCCTTGGGGAAGATCTTCGCCACGATCTCGCTCTGCTCGAACGTGTCGATCGCCTCCTCCCAGCTCTCGCAGAGAAGCGGCAGTTCGAGCGCGTAGGCATTGCCGGTGATCGGCGCCGGCGGGGTCATCTTTTCCTCGATGCCGACGAGCGCCGCCCCAAGGATGCCGGCGAGCATCAGGTAGGGGTTCACGTCGCCGCCCGCGACCCGGTGCTCGATCCGCCGCGCCTTGGGATTGCCCGAGGGGATGCGGATCGCCGAGGTGCGGTTCTCGTAGGCCCAGCAGACGCCGTTCGGGGCATGGGCCTCGGGGATCAGGCGGTCGTAGCTGTTGGAATGCGGCGCGAAGAGAAGCGTGCAGTCGCGCATCGCGGCGAGGCAGCCGGCGACGGCATGCTTCATCATGTCGGTGCCTTCCGGCCCGCCGTTGTCGAAGACGTTCTCGCCGTCCTTGTCGATCACCGAGAAATGGGTGTGGAGCCCGTTGCCGGAATACTCCGGATAGGGCTTCGCCATGAAACTCGCGGCGAAGCCGTGGTGGCGGGCCATGCCCTTGAGGAGCATCTTGAACAGCCAGGCATCGTCGGCGGCGCGCAGGGCGTCGTCGCAATGCATCAGGTTGATCTCGAACTGGCCGAGCCCGGATTCCGAGATCGCGGTATCGGCCGGAATGTCCATCGCCTCGCAGGCGTCGTAGAGATCGGTGAAGAAGGTGTCGAACATGTCGAGCGCGCGGATCGACATGATCTCGGCCGCCTTGCGGCGCTTTCCGGAGCGGGGGCTCGGCGGCACCTGGAGCGTCTTGCCGGAATCGTCGATCAGGAAGAACTCAAGCTCCATCGCGCAGACCGGCGTGAGCCCCAGCGCCTTGTAGCGCTTGACGATGCGGGACAGCGCGTGGCGCGGGTCGCCCTCGTAGGGGCGTCCGCTCTCGCGGAACATCCAGATCGGCAGGATCGCCGAGGGGCTGTCGAGCCAGGGCATCGGCATGAAGCCGCGCTCGGTTGGTTTCAGCACGCCGTCGACATCGCCGGAGTCGAACACCAGCGGGCTGTCCTCGATGTCCTCGCCCCAGATGTCGAGATTCAGGACCGACATCGGGTAGCGCGTGCCGTTCTCGACGACCGTGTCGGCGAAGCGGACCGGGACGCGCTTGCCGCGCGGCTGTCCGTTGAGATCCGCGGCCGCCACACGAATCGTGCGCACCTCGGGGTGTTTTCTGAGCCAGTTCTTCATCTTCCGCACCTGATTGGCCTGGCGCGCGTTCCGAAACCGCCTCGGGCCGGATCTTGAACGATCCGGCAGGCAGCATCGGCCCATGCCCTTGGGCCTTCGCTGTTTGTGATCAAATTTTGCGGGTGGCGCGGCATGCGCCGACAAGTTCCCGGAATCAGGCGTTCAGTACGCCCGAATAATTTGATCAAATATGTGATACTACCGGATCAGCTGTGGACGCAAGCGAATTCTGCTGCGGGTCTCCTGCGGCAGGTGCCGGTTGAGCCGGGCATTCACCCGCCCGAAGAGCCAGATCACCGTGAGCGTGAGCAGAATGAAGTAGAAGGCGAGGATCGGGTAGGGGATGAACGGGTTGAAGGTCTTGTCGGCGAAATAGCTCGCGTAATAGAGCGCGTCGCCCTTCTGCTTCAGGGTCGGGAAGCCCGAGAAGAACACCAGCGTCGTGGCGTGGAAGAGAAAGATCGCCTCGTTCGTATAGGCCGGCCAGCCGAGTCGCAGCATCGTCGGCCAGATCACCCGTCGGAAGCGCGGCCAGCCCGACATGCCATAGGCGTCGGCGGCCTCGATGTCGCCCTTCGGGATCGACTGCAGCGCGCCGTAGAAGATCTCGGCCGAATAGGCGGCGGTGTTGAGGAAAAGGACGACCAGCGCCCCGAGTGCCGCGGCCGTCAGGGGCGCCAGCACCGGGTAGGAGGATTTGAGGCTCAGGAACAGGAAGTAGGCGAAGAAGAACTGGATGAAGAGGGGCGAGCCGCGGAACACGAAGACGAACCACTCCGCGGGCTTTCGGATCAGGGGATTGCGCGCGCTCTTGCCGAGCGCGACCGCGGTCGCCAGCACGAAGCCCGACAGAAGCGCCAGCGTGCCGAAGTAGATGTTCCAGATCATGCCCGAGCCGATCAGCGTGAACTGCTGGCAGAGCGTGAAGTCGGACCGCGGCAGGAGCCGCTCGCCATGGCCGAGGCTTCTGAGGCCGTAATCGGCGATCGTTTCCCAGCAACTCATGCCGCCGCCTTTCGTTGTGCTTCGCCGCCCATCGTCGCCTGACCCTTGGTGAGGCGCTTCATGATCTTGTCGAGCGCCACCTCGGACACCCGCGTGAAGCCGAGATAAAAGATGAGGAGCGCGAGGAAGTACCACATCCGCCAGTCGGGATGGGGATAGTCGGTGAACTGCGTCGTCTTCGACCCGCCGAGCTCGCGCGCCCAGTAGACGATGTCCTCGACGCCAAGGAGGAACAGCAGCGGCGTCGCCTTGATCAGCACCATCCAGAGATTCGAGAGGCCGGGCAGCGCGTAGACCCACATCTGCGGCACCATGATGCGCCAGAAGCTCTGGCGGTGCGTCATCCCGTAGGCCTCGGCGGTCTCGATCTGCGCCCGCGGCACCGCCTGCATCGCGCCGTAGAGCACGTTCGCGGCGAAGGCCCCGAAGACGATCGAGAAGGTCAGGACGGCGAGGAAGAAGCCGTAGGTCTCGTGCACCCATTGCGGCGCTGTGCCCAGGGGCAGCTTCGCCGCGGTGCAGACCACGAAATCGTTGCCCTGCCAGATATCCTGATCCCAGCCGGGGCACTTGATCTTGTGGCGCACCAGCTCGAACGCCTGGTCGAGCGCGATGACGAAGAACATGAAGAAGGCGATGTCCGGAACTCCGCGCACCACCGAGATATAGGCCTTGCCGAACCAGCGGAGCGGCAGGAAGCGGCTGCGCGCTGCCGAGGCGCCGCCGAAGCCGAAGATCAATGCCACGGGGGCGGTGATGGCCAGAAGCAGCAGGACCGTGCCGACGGCCCAGTACATCGACAGGTGTTTGCCCGTGGTCAGGTAGCAGAGAAGCCAGCTGAGGCCTTCGAGCGCGCTCGGATCGGTGCAGGAATTGAACATGGGATCAGGACGGGCGGGGCTCGGACGCCCCGCCCTCTCGCATCAGAAGACCAGCGATTCTTCGCCGAACCACTTCTTGATCATCTCGTTCAGCGTGCCGTCGTCCTTCATCGACTGGATCGCCGCGTCGAGTTTGCCCTTGAGCTCGGCGTCGGATTCGCGCACGCCGATGCCGATGCCGTCGCCGAGCTGGATGTCATCGCCGACGAAGGCCAGCTCGCCGCCCGATTCCGCGACGATCGGCGCGAGGAAATCCTTGTCGGCCAGAACCGCGTCGGCCTCGCCGTTGCGGACCGCGGCGATGGTCTCGTCCGGGCTCGGGAATTCGAGGAGCGTGGCGCCGGTTTCGGCGACATGGCTCGCCTGCAGTGTCGCCGCCTGCGCCGCGATCACGCCGGACAGGTCGGCATCCGCAGAGAGCCCGACATAGGCCGAGGCCGCCGGCGGGAAGTAGTTTTGGGTGAAGTCGATGACCGCGTCACGTTCGGCGGTGATCGACATGCCGGCGATGATCGTGTCGTAGTTGCCCGAGACGAGGTTGGGGATGATCGAATCCCAGTCGTTGGTGACCCATTCGCAGGTCAGCTCGGCCCGCGCGCAGAGTTCGTCGCCGACCTCGCGCTCGAACCCGTCCACCTCGCCGGCATCATTGATGAAGTTGTACGGAGGATAGGCGCCCTCGGTGCCCATGCGCACAGTCTGGGCCGTGGCGAGCCCTGCGGTCAGCGCCAGAACGGCGGCGGAAAGGACAAGCTTCTTCATAAGGTAACTCCCGGTCTTGCTTTGGTTCGAGCTGCTTTGAATGTCAGGCCGCAACGGTCGCGCTCAGGAACTGTTGCAGGCGTTCGGTTTTCGGATTGCCGAAGAGCTCGGCCGGCGGACCTTCCTCCTCGATCCGACCCTGGTGCAGGAAGACGACGTGGTCCGACACATCGGCGGCGAGCCGCATGTCGTGGGTGACGATGATCATGGTGCGGTGTTCCTCGGCGAGCGCCTTGATCACCTTCACCACTTCCTGCTGCAACTCGGGGTCGAGCGCCGAGGTCGGCTCGTCGAAGAGAAGCGCGGTCGGCTCCATGCAGAGCCCGCGCGCGATGGCGGCGCGCTGCTGCTGGCCGCCCGAGAGCTGCGCGGGATAGGCGTCGCACTTGTCGCCGATGCCGACCTTGTCGAGATACTTGCGCGCCGAGGCCTCGACCTCGGCCCTGTCCCGCTTCAGCACCGTCAGCGGCGCCTCCATGACATTCTGCAGGATCGTCATGTGGGACCAGAGGTTGAACTGCTGGAACACCATCGACAGGTTGGTGCGGATGCGGATCACCTGCGCCCGGTCGGCCGGATGGCGGCCGAGCCCCTCGCCGCGCCACTTGACCTCTTCGCCCTTGAAGATCACCTCGCCCTGCTGGCTGTCCTCCAGCAGGTTGCAGCAGCGCAGGAGCGTCGATTTGCCCGAGCCGGACGAGCCGATGAGCGAGACGACCCCGCCGCGCATCGCCTTGAGCGAGACGCCTTTCAGGACTTCAAGCTGGCCATAAGCCTTGTGCAGGTCACGGATTTCGATGACCGGAATGTCTTTTTCTGTCACGTTGCATTCTCCCCGGCGCAGAGTAGGGCGGATAATTCGCCGCTTTACAATGCGCTTTTTGTCCGGGCGGACGGGAAAATTCCGGCGAAACGCTCAGTTGACCGGCACATCTTGCGATGGCGGGGCGGGGGTGGGGACCGCGAGATAGGCCTCCGGCGGGATCGCCGCGAGGCCGGCCAGCCCGAGGGCGGCGCGGTCTTCGGGGGCAAGTGCGGCGAGCGCGGCGGCGACCGCGCGGGCGACGGTGGCGGCGTCGCGGCCCTTCGCGGTGATCAGCGGCAGGCCGGGGGTCGGCGCGGTATGGGTGATGACGCGCAGTTTCGCGGCGAGTTTCGGCATGTGCGCCTGGATCAGCCGCCAGGTGACGGCGTCGATCGCGGCGATGTCGGCACGGCCCTCGGCGACCGCGCGGGCACTGTCGCGATGGGCGCCGGTGTGGCGGGTGTGGCTGAACTTCAGCCCGAGGGGCGCGACGTGGTTTTGCGGCGCGGCCCAGCCCGATTGGCTGTCCTGACCGTTGAAGGCGAGCGTTCTGTCAATGAAATCAATGACGTCGCCCGGCTCGTCGGCGCGGGTGATGAATTCCGAATAGTAGTAGCCGGGCGGCGCGTCGGGCAGCGCGTAGTCGAGCGTCGCGACCAGCGCGACATGGCCGTGGAGCCGGGTCCGGTAGGGCATGCCGCAGGTCTGGCCGAGCACCAGCGCGGGGCTTTCCCAGATCGTCCAGAGGCTGCCGTTGCGGGTCAGGCCCGCGGGGGCCTCGATGCCCTCCTCGGCCAGGGCTGCGCGGACCAGTTGCCACAGGCGGTCGTGTTCGGCCGCGACATGCGGCCAGTCGTACATCGCGAGGCTGGCGATCATTTCCGTTTTTTCTCAACAGTTTGGCGGGCGATGGCGCGGTCGCGGTCATTGATGCCGAGCAGATCGGCGGTGACCCGGATCATCGCATCCTCGCGCGGGTCGCGGTCGTCGTCGGCGAGCGCCACCGACCAGAGCGCCTCCATCAGGCTCATCCGGTCCTCGTGCGGCACGGCGTCCTTCAGCGCGCGGGTGAAGCGGACGGTGTCGGGCGCCTCGGATTCCAGCACCTCGGCCTCGGCGCGGAGCCTGGCGGCCTCGAAGGGCGAGACGTCATAGCGGGTCGCGAGGACACGGTCGATGCGGGCGCGCTCGGGGTCGGTGTAGGACTCGTCGGCGCGGGCGAGCCGCACCAGGAGCGCGGCAAGCGCCAGCCGCGCCTCGGGGGCGGGCAGGGGCTCGGGCTCAGGGCCGAGCAGCGAGGAAAGAAGGCGTCCGAACATGGAGGCCATATAGGCGGAAAATCCGGCGTCTGCAAAGTGTATGGCACGCGTCGGGCAGGCGTCGGTCGCCTGTTCGGGCCGGACATGCACCGCGGTCGGTCCCGATTGGGTCGAATCGGCATGGGTGGCGGGATGCTGGCGCCGCGAAATGATCCCCGAATCCGGCCGATCCGCGCGTCTGGTTGCCGTTACGTCAACGTTTCGGTCCGGCGTTGGGGCGACGAACACGTCAAAGTTGAAGATTTTTGTCGAAAACAAGCCATGGCGGCATCTTGTCGCTTGCGACGGGGCGCTGCCAGTGACACCATCAGGGCACAGTCGGCCCTGTACGCCCCCAGGGCATGTCGACCGTAGACGGTGGCCGCGTTTCCCCTTCCGCATCTATTGGAATGAGCCCCGCAGATGGTTGAGGCAGAAGGTCTCTTTGACCCGATGGGTCATGCAGCGCGCCCCGTCGCGCCGGAACGGTCTCCCGGTCAGCGCAGGAGGTCTGCCAATGGCACCGGCGCGTGACATCGTCGCACCCAACATCTTTCCGTCTCGGATGGCGCTCTGCGCCCCTGTCGAGATCCGCCGCCGGAGCGTCCTGGCGCGCGTCGTGATCTGCCCGCTCTGCCTTTTGATCCTCGGCCTCGACCACGCCGTCGAAGGGATCTGGCGCATTCGCGCAGCCCTGGGGCGGCTGACCGGCACGGCGATTCCTCGCGGCAGGGGCCAGGCCTGAGCAGGCCGAGGTGGAAGGCCCAAAGAAGAAGTCGATGGCTCCGGAAGTCCCCGGAAGGACGAGCGGACGGCCGGTGAGACACAGGGGCATTCTGAAGGCCACTTGCCAACTGCCCCCATTTGGCCATCCTGCCGTGCAAAGCTGTATCCGATTCAGGACCATTTCCACGTTCACATAAGGGGCTTGATATGAACGTCGCAGAGTCTGACCACGCGAGCTATGTTTCCGCGCGCGACAGCACTTACAAGGATCTTCTTATTTACTCGGCAAGGAAATCGGGTCGGTCCCCCCTGCAGATTCAACGCGAGTTCGGACGCATGGCGAGGTCGCACAGCCGCCTCAACATGGTCGAGTATGTGCGCAACGGACTATATGATATAAATCGATTTACGTTGGAGGAACGCGATCAGTTCATTTCGAATGACCTGCATTGGCCGATTGTCCACAGATGCAACAAAAACAGTTGGGTTGGTGCAGCAGAAGACAAGGTTGTGGCAGCGACACTGCTAAACGCTGGCGGTGTGCCGACTCCGGAAACGATTGCCGTCCTTGACAGATCGCCGAGGATTTATCCCGCGTTGCGCAAGATCGACTCTGTCGAAACTCTAAGCAACGTGTTGCGAGACAATCTGGATGAGCCGCTATTCTGCAAGATTGTGGATGGCATGGTGAGCTTCGGCGCCTTCCGTATCGAAAGATGTGATGCGAACCAGATTGTGTGCGCTGGCCACCCGCCGATGAGCCACGAACAGTTTCTCTCGGAATTCGTGGGAGGCAACGCCTACATCATCCAGCGTGAGCTCCGGAACCATTCGCGACTGTCTGCTTACGCCTCGGCCCTTGGAACCGTCCGGATGGTCAATATGGTTACGGACTCAGGCGTTCTGTGTCCGATCGCGGTTATAAAACTGCCACAAGGGAATAATATTGCCGACGCGTTCTGGCGTCCGGGTAATCTTGCCTGCGAAATTGACGTCGAGACGGGCCGTATTCGCACCGTGGCACGGCGTGGAGTTGAAATGGAATTTCTCGACGATCATCCGGACAATCCGGGGTTGATGGGCTTGGAGTTGCCTTTCTGGTCCAAGCTGCGCGAAGTCAACGAACGCGCTGCCCGTATCTTTTCTCCGATCCGCTATCAGTCCACCGATATTGCGATCACCGAAGATGGGCCCGTCATCGTTGAACTGAACTACGGCGGTGGATTCGACCTTCCGCAATATGCCAGCGGTCGAGGGATGCTGACCCGAGAAGTTCGCGATTTCTTTGAAAGCTGCGGCGTGACGTTCGACGCGAAAAAGAAGCGCGGCTTTTTTTGGGGCAAGAGCTGATCACCCGACCGGAAGGGATTGATCCTGTCCAGCAAAAAGGTTTCACGGCCCGCTCTGAGGATCCAAGGGCCCTCGCGACGGCGGGAGTTGTCGCGACCATCGGTGATCATGCAACGATCCGCCTCCGGGCGGATCGTTCTGGCCCGCCGCCCCGTCACACCAGCCGCTCGACCTCTTTCGCCGCCCGCACGAAATCGGCGAAGAGGGGGTGCGGGGCGAAGGGTTTCGACTTCAGCTCGGGGTGGAACTGGACGCCGATGAACCAGGGATGGTCCTGCCACTCGACGATCTCGGGGAGCTTGCCGTCCGGGCTCATGCCCGAGAAGATCAGCCCGCAGGCCTCGAGCTTCTCGCGGTACTTCACGTCCACCTCGTAGCGGTGGCGGTGGCGCTCCTCGATCGTCGCGGCGCCGTAGACATGGGCGACCTTCGAGCCTTCCTTGAGATTGGCGGTATAGGCGCCGAGCCGCATCGTGCCGCCCTTGTCGTCATCGACCTTGCGGGCGACCATGTGGTTGCCCTGCACCCATTCCTTGAGGTGGTAGACGACCGGCTCGAACCGCTTCTCGCCCTTCTCGTGGTCGAATTCCTCGGAGCCCGCGCGGGTGAGGCCCGCCTTGTTCCGCGCCGCCTCGATCACCGCCATCTGCATGCCGAGGCAGATGCCGAGATAGGGGATTTTCTTTTCCCGCGCGAACTGGGCGGCCTTGATCTTGCCCTCGGTTCCGCGCTCGCCGAAGCCGCCGGGGACGAGGATCGCGTGGAAGCGCTCAAGCCAGGGCGCGGGGTCCTCGCGCTCGAAGATCTCGGCGTCGATCCATTCGGACTTCACGCGCACCCGGTTGGCCATGCCGCCGTGGGTCAGCGCCTCGGCGATGGATTTGTAGGCGTCCTCGAGTTGGGTGTACTTGCCGACGATGGCGACGCGGACCTCGCCCTCGGCATTGGTCAGCCGGTCCATCACGTCTTCCCAGCGCCCGAGGTTGGGCCGCGGCGCAGGCGCGATGCCGAAGGCGTCGAGCACCGCCTGGTCGAGCCCCTCGCGGTGATAGGCCAGAGGCGCCTCGTAGATCGTCTTGAGATCGTAGGCGGGGATCACCGCCTCGGGACGGACGTTGCAGAAGAGCGCGATCTTGGCGCGCTCCTTCTCCGGGATCGGGTGTTCGGAGCGGCAGACGAGCACGTCGGGCGCGAGGCCGATCGACTGGAGCTCCTTGACCGAGTGCTGGGTCGGCTTGGTCTTCAACTCGCCGGAGGCCGCGAGATAGGGCAGGAGCGTCAGGTGCATCAGGATCGACTGGCCGCGGGGCCGCTCGTGGATGAACTGGCGGATCGCCTCGAAGAAGGGCAGGCCCTCGATGTCGCCCACGGTGCCGCCGATCTCGCAGAGCATGAAATCGACCTCGTCCTCGCCGATATGGAGGAACTCCTTGATTTCGTTGGTGACGTGGGGGATCACCTGGATGGTCTTGCCGAGGTAGTCGCCGCGGCGCTCCTTCTCCAGCACGTTGGAATAGATCCGACCCGAGGAGATGGAATCGGTCTTGCGGGCATGGACCCCGGTGAACCGCTCGTAATGGCCGAGGTCGAGGTCGGTCTCGGCGCCGTCGTCGGTGACGAAGACCTCGCCATGCTCGAAGGGCGACATCGTGCCGGGGTCGACGTTGAGATAGGGGTCGAGCTTCCGCAGCCGCACCGAATAGCCGCGGGCCTGCAGGAGCGCGCCGAGCGCCGCCGAGGCCAGTCCCTTGCCGAGCGAGGAGACCACACCGCCGGTGATGAATACATAACGCGCCATGCTGCGGAATCTCCCGTGATTGCCTCAAGTCGCCTGGGTTTGTCGTGCCGTCTCAGGACACGACATCACGGGAGTCGACGCATAACAGATTCGCGCGCTGCCCGCAACTGGACCGCAAGGTGTTGTGGTAAGGTTCGAGTGTCAGATCAAATCGTTGTGGTGCGGCGTCACTCCGCCGGCGGCGGTGCGGCGGGGGCGTCGCCGCTCGACGGCGGCAGGAGGTCGCCTTCGGGCGCAAGCGGGGCGGTCACGTCCGCCGGAACCTCGGCCGGGGCCTCGGCGCCGGACTGGTCGAGCACCGAGGTGCCCTTGGCGTTCTGCGCCGCGAGGATCGTCAGCGTGATCGAGGTGGCGATGAAGCCGATGGCGAGAAGCCAGGTCACCTTCGTCAGCGCATTGGCCGCGCCGCGGGCCGACATCGAGCCGCCGCCGGAGAGAAGCCCGCCGCCCTCGGAGCGCTGCAGGAGCACCACCCCGATCATCAGGAGCGCGAGAATCAGATGGACGGTGAGGACGACGTTTTCCATGGACCGCTTGGCCTTCGTATTTCGCTGACGCGCCTATCTAGGCCCATGGCGGCGGGGCCGCAACCCCTCAGTCGCCGACATCGTCCATGTCGGACTGTCCGGAGATGCGGCGGCGCACATGGCTCCAGCTCAGGCCGATGCCGAGCACCACCGACAGCGCCACAATCCCGAGCCAGGCGTTGAGCGAGGGATTGTCGAGCCGGAGAAGCCCCTGGTCGATCAGTACCCAGGCCAGCGCGGCCACGACGGCGGCGACGAGCGCCATGCCGAGGCCGCCGATCGAGCGCAGGGTGGCGCGCAGGTAGATCACATAGCCGATGAGCAGCACGAGGCCGGCGAGCACGATCAGCGGCATCTCGTCGGCGAAGGACTGCCGGGCCCAGTGGGCGAAGCTCCAGCCGGTCGGGTTGTAGGTCGCGGACAGAAGGCCGAACGCGGCGAGCCAGCGGATCAGGAAGCCCATGGGTGTTCTCCGGTTTTCGCACTGGCTAGCGCAGCCGGGCGGCCCCTGTCCAGACGGGGACGGGGTGCGGGGCGGGGCTGTCCGCCCGCGGCTACCGGCTCACATAGTTGACGAGCTGGCCGATATCGAACTCCCGGTCCTCGATGATGCTCTGCATCAGGTCGCCGATCGAGATCACCCCGACGAGCGTGCCGTCCCGCATCACCGGCAGGTGGCGAATGCGGTTGCGGGACATCAGCGCCATGCAGGCCTCCGCCGTCTCGTCGGGCGTCACCGTGATCACGTCGCGCTCCATCACCTCGCCGACCTTCGTCATGGGCGAGGAACGGCCCTTGAGGAACACCTCGCGCGCGTAGCGCCGTTCGGTGAAGATGCCGGCGAGCCGGTCGCCCTCGGTGACGAGCACCGCGCCGATGTCCTTCTCGGCCATCAGCTTCAGCGCATCGAGCACCATGTCGTCGGGGCCGACGCCGAAGATCCCGTGCCTCTTGGCACTGAGGATGTCGCGTACCCAAGCCATTTGCGCCCTCCCTTCGCCCCTCGCGCCGCGTGCAATCGGTTGGACCGGACCAGTCTGCGCCACGCCGGGCGCGCGCGCGTTGACATGTGTCAACGCATGGCGCGGACGCGATTCCGCGCCGGCCGCAATTTACCGGTTCCGTCCGCCCGCCCACGCCGCTATACCGTGCCGGGTTTGGCGTCAGAGGAGAGAGACGGATGGCCAATGTCGTGGTGGTCGGGGCCCAGTGGGGCGACGAGGGCAAGGGCAAGATCGTCGACTGGCTCTCCGAGCGCGCCGACGTGATCGCGCGCTTCCAGGGCGGCCACAATGCCGGCCATACGCTGGTCATCGACGGCAAGGTCTACAAGCTGAACGCGCTGCCCTCGGGCGTCGTGCGCGGCGGCAAGCTCTCGGTCATCGGCAATGGCGTCGTGCTCGATCCCTGGCATCTGGTCAAGGAAATCGCGGCGATCCGCGAGCAGGGGGTGGAGATCAGCCCCGAGACGCTGATGGTCGCCGAGAACACGCCCCTGATCCTGCCGTTCCACGGCGAGCTGGACCGGGCGCGGGAAAGCCAGGTCTCGGTCGCCAAGATCGGCACCACCGGGCGCGGCATCGGGCCCGCCTACGAGGACAAGGTCGGCCGCCGGGTGATCCGGGTCGCCGATCTGGCCGATGACGCGACGCTGGAACTGCGCGTGGACCGCGCGCTCGTCCATCACAACGCGCTGCGCGCCGGTCTCGGGCTCGAGCCCATCGACCGCGACGCGCTTCTCGCCGACCTGCGCGCGATCGCGCCCGAGATCCTGCCCTATGCGGCGCCGGTCTGGAAGGTGATGAACGAGGCGCGGAAGTCCGGCAAGCGAATCCTCTTCGAAGGCGCGCAGGGCGCGCTTCTCGATATCGACTTCGGCACCTATCCCTTCGTCACCTCGTCGAATGTTATCGCCGGGCAGGCGGCGACTGGGACCGGGATCGGCCCGGGCGCGATCGACTTCGTCCTCGGCATCGTCAAGGCCTACACCACCCGCGTGGGCGAAGGGCCGTTCCCGACCGAGCTGCATGACGGCGACGGCCAGCGCCTTGGCGAGCGCGGCCGCGAGTTCGGCACCGTCACCGGCCGCAAGCGCCGCTGCGGCTGGTTCGACGCCTGTCTCGTGCGCCAGACCTGCGCGACCTCGGGCGTCAAGGGCATCGCGCTGACCAAGCTCGACGTGCTCGACGGGTTCGAGACGCTGAAGATCTGCACGGGCTACGAGGTCGATGGCGAGCGGCTGGACTACCTGCCGATGGCCGCCGACAAGCAGGCGCGCTGCACGCCGATCTACGAGGAAATGCCGGGCTGGCAGGAATCGACGGAAGGAGCCCGAAGCTGGGCCGACCTGCCCGCCAACGCGATCAAGTACGTCCGCCGGGTCGAAGAACTGATCGACTGCCCGGTGGCGCTTCTGTCGACGAGCCCCGAGCGCGACGACACGATCCTCGTCACCGACCCGTTTGCCGACTGATGCTGTCCTACCGCACCCGCCGGCGCCTCGCGCTCCTGATCCTGCTGGTCGGGCTGCCGGTCTATATCGTCGTCGCGGTGAGCCTGATCAACATGCTCGACGCGGCCTTCGGGCGGCAGCCGTTCTGGGTCGAGATGCTGATCTACCTCGGGCTCGGCTTTCTCTGGATGCTGCCGTTCCGCTTCGTCTTCCGCGGCGTCGGCAAGGCCGATCCGGAGGCCGGAAACGAAACGGAGCGGTGAGAACCGCTCCGTTTTCCTGATCGCTCCGGTCTGATCCGCCTCAGCGCGTCGCGTGACGCGCCTCGGACATGAAGCGCGAGGCCTCGGTGATCGCGAACTGGCCGCGGCGCACCTTCTGGATCTTGCCCTGCCGCAAGAGCATGCCGAACGAGCGCAGCCCGTCCTCGCGGCTGTATTCGACCTCGTCGGAGACCCGCGCGATCTTGCGCAGGATCTGCGGGCGCGAGAAATGCGGCTGGCCCTCGACCATGGCGGTATAGGCGGCGGCAGCCTCGAGAAGCTCGACAAGACTCGTCGCGCCGAGCCGCTCGGCGAAGTCGGCGAAATTCCGGGCGTCCTCGGGCGAGATCGCGGCCTCGGCCTCGACTTCAGCCTCGTCGACATCGGCCTCGTCGAGGTCGTGGTGACCGGCGCTGACGCGGCGCGGCTGGATGATCTCCTCGTCGGCCGGCGCGGGCTCGGGTTCGGCGTCGATACGCTGCGCGGAGACGAGAACCAGCGGCGCCGGGCGTGGCTCGGCCGCGGGAGCCGGTGCGGGCTCGGCGTCCTCCATCCCGGTCACGGGCGGGCGCGGACGAACGGCCTTCGACAGATCGTCGCGGTAACGGTCGAGATCGGTCCTGGGGGCTGCCGACGCACGGTCCTCATCGTCGCTGGATTTCAGCTTGCGGTCGGCGACGGTGGCGACGACGGCCGCCTTGAGCTGGGTGATCGCCGAGAAGCGGCGGCGGTTCTCGACGCCTTCGAGCTTCGACTTGGCGACCTCCATCAGCCGTTCCACCGAGGCCTCGTCATTATCCGACCGGGCTTCGAGGATCGCGCGGCCGGTATGGGACGGGCGGCGCGGCTCATGGGGGGGCTCGGCCCGATTGCGCGGGGCGTCCGTGCCGTGGTCGTGCCCGGCCGCGCCGATCGCCGCGCTGATGCCGGCGAGTAGCGTCGAATCTTCGTCGTCCTCGGCCGCGTCGACGGCGTCATCCTGCGGCTCGTCGGTCGCGGCCGCGCCGGCGTCGTCGTGGAGCGCGGCGAAGATCGCCGAGCGCTGGTCGTCTTCGTCCGGGCTCTCGACGGTGACGTCCGCGTCGCGGCCGGCCTCGGGGGCCGCCGGGATCGCCTGCGGGGAGGTCCCGTCATTCTCGGCCGCCGCGCGGTGGATCTTGATCACCCGGGCGCGGGCGCGCTCGAAGTAGCTCGGCTTGTCGTCTTCGGGGGCGGCGGAGTCGCTGGCCGGGCCGGCTCCGACGGCGGGGGAGGCTTCCATCGGCTCGGAGAGGTCGTCGCCGAGGTCGATGTCGAAGCCGAAATCGTCGCCGGGCATGGGCGCGGCAGAGGCGAACTCCGCCTCGGGCTCGTTGGCGCCGGAGGCCGGATGGGTGGTCGCGACGACCGCGCGGATGCGCTGGAGCTTCGCGGCGACGCCGTCGTCCTCCGGTGCGGTTACGCGCTCGGCCACGGCCGGTGCCGAGGCAGCTGCGGATTTGGCCGCGGCCGGCGCCGGAGCGGTGGCCGGCTGGTCCGCCTGCGCGCCCTGGGGGCGCAGCACGATGCCGTGCTCGCTGATCTTCGCGTCGACCCGGCGCTGGATCTCGCGCTCGGCGATCTTGTGCAGCATCTCGGCATCCGGAGTCGGCGGCTCGGCGCCGAAATAGCGGTCGTCGGCGGCGAGGTCACGGAAATACTCGGCAATCGCCTTCATGGTCGAGAACGGCTCGTCGAACCCCTCCAGCGTGCAGGAGAACGTGCCGTACGAGACCGTGAGGATCTTACTTGCACCGACCATGGGATACTCGCTTTCTGACTTCGCCTGTGCGGACAGGCTGGAAACAATCTGGTGCCTTTGCATGGACAAATGCGGGCAAAAAGAAGGATTCTTTCTGGCGACGATTGTGTTCTCGCGCCTTGCTCGCCATCAATACTGCCATGATCAGGGGCATTGTCCAATCACCACGACCCGTTACGCTTCTTGGCGCAGGAGAGGTATCGCATCGCTGCGTGGCCGAGGCGCTTTCGAGGGCACCCTTCCTTGTAGCCGCCGATGGTGGCGCGAATGTGGCGATCGCGGCGGGGCATGTGCCGGAGGCGGTCATCGGCGATCTCGATTCGGTGAGCCCGGCGGCGCGGGCGGCGATTCCGGCCGAACGGATCTGGCGCATCGACGAGCAGGAGACGACCGATTTCGAGAAATGTCTGAGCCGGATCGAGGCGCCCTATATCCTCGGGCTCGGCTTCACCGGGGCGCGGCTCGATCATGCGCTCGCGGTCTGGTCGGCGCTGGTGCGCCATCCGGCGCGGCGCTGCCTGATCCTCGGCTCTGAAGATGTCGTCTTCGTTGCCCCGCGGCGGGTTACGCTCGACCTCGCGGCGGGGACGCGGGTGTCGCTTTACCCGATGGGCCGGGTGGCGGGGCGGTCCGAGGGGCTTTACTGGCCGATCGAGGGCGAGGCTTTCGCGCCGGACGGGCGGATCGGCACCTCGAACCGGGCGACCGGGCCGGTGACGCTGGAGTTCGACGCCGACAGGATGCTGGTGATGCTCCCGCGCGCCTGCCTCGGCGCGGCTATCGCAGCTCTGGCGCCGGCGGGTCGAGCGTGAGGCGCGCGGCGCGGGCGACCTGGCGCTCGCGGTGGATGATGTAGAGGCCCGAGCCGACGATGACGGCGACGCCGGCCCAGGTCATCGCGTCGGGGAAGTCACTGAAGAAGAGGTAGCCGAAAAGCGTCGCGGTCACGATTTCGAGGTAGTGGAGCGGTGCCAGCGTGGCGGAGGGCGCGAATTTCAGCGCGTAGGTCATCGCCATGTGGCTGACCGTGGCGGCGAGGCCGACGCAGAAACACCAGAGCCAGAAGATGCCCTCGGGCAGAGCGAAGGCGAGGGCGGGTTCGCCGGTCGCGTCGCCGAGGGCGAGGAGCGGCAGGCAGAGGAGCGCGGCGACGACCGCGGTCTGGAACTGCATCGTCACCGGGTGGACGTGGCGCGACAGGTGGCGGGTCACGAGCATGTAGAGCGCGAAGGAGACCGCGGTGCCGAGCGGGAAGAGCGCCACCGCGCCGAAGGCGGCGAAGGAGGGCTGGATCACCAGCATCGCGCCGGCAAATCCCACCGCCGAGGCGGCAAGGCGGCGGGGCCCGACCTGTTCGGAGAGGACGAGCTTGCCGATCAGGAGGATGATGAACGGCTCGACGAAGGCGATGGCGAGCGCGTCGGCGATCGGCATGACCTTGACGGCGGCGACGAAGCAGAAGGTCGAGACGATCGACATCGCGGCACGCAGGCCGGTGAGCCAGAGCGCCCGCCGGGAGAGCCGGAAGGTCAGCCCCATCGCGAGCACCACCGGCAGCATCAGCGCGGCCTGGACGATGAAGCGGCCGAGCGTGACCACGCCCACCGGCACCGATTGGGCGGCGAGTTTCGAGGCGACGTCGATCAACGGCGCGAAGATGCAAAAGCCGATCATCAGGGCGACGCCGGGCAGGATGCGGTCATCGAGGTTCATCCGCCCCCGCTAGCCTGCGGCGGCGCGCGCGTCCATCCCGAAAGCGACGCGCTGCGCTCAGGCGGCGCGGGCGAGGCGGCGTTCGCGGGCGATGACGTAGAGTCCGGCGCCGATCGTCACGGCGATGCCGAGGCCCGCGAGCCGGTTCGGCAGCTGGTCGAAGACCGCCCAGCCGATCAGCGTGGCGAAGGGGATCTCGAGGTATTGCATCGGCGCGAGCGTCGAGGTCGGGGCAAAGCGCAGCGCCCCGGTCATCAGGAGATGGGCGGCGGTGCCAAGAAGGCCGAGCGCGACGAGGAGCGCCGCGTCGCCCGGCGCGGGCCAGATCGGGTCGAGCGCGGCGAGGCCGGAGCCCTCGGCCAGGAGGAGCGCGGGCAGGAGGAGCGCCGAGCCGAGGAGGCCGCTCGCCGCCTGGAGCGTGATCGCGTCGGTGTCGCGGGCGATCTGGCGGGTGACCAGCATGAAGAGCGCGAAGACGAGGGCCACGAGGAGCGGCAGGAGCGCCGGTGCGCCGACAGCGGCGAAGTTCGGCTGGATCACGAGGAGCGTGCCCGCGAAGCCCGCCGCGCAGGCGGCGAGCCGGTGGCGGCCGACCTCCTCGCCGAGCACGGCATGGCCGAGGAGCAGCATCAGGAACGGCATCACGAAGGCGATGGCGACCGCGTCGGCGAGCGGCAGGAAGCGCAGCGAGAGGAACATCGCGGCGATCCCGGTGATGTGCAGGAGCGTGCGCAGCCCGGTCAGGAGCGCGGTGCGGCGGCGCATCCTGAGCGTGCCGCCGGTGGCGGCGAGGAGCGGCACCAGCACCGCGGCCTGGACCGCGAAGCGGGTGGCGACGAGCTCAAGCAGCGGGATCCGCGGCCCGAGGAGCTTGGCGATGGAATCGCCGATCGGGGCGAGGAGGCAGAAGCCGAGCATCAGGAGGATGCCGAGGAGGGGGCGGTCGGGGCGCATCGGCGGCGAGGCTAGGGGTGATCCGGTCCCGCCGCAATCCCGATCGAGGCCCGTTCCGGGCCGGGAGATCTCTCGCCACCCCGGCGGGGCCGGGGCGGCTCGGGCCGCCTCCGGCGGGGGTACTTGGCAATGGAGAGGGGCGGGTCAGCAGTTCGGGATGTTGACCGCGAGCCCGCCGAGCGAGGTTTCCTTGTATTTCTCGTGCATGTCGTGCCCCGTTTGCCGCATCGTCTCGATCGCCGAGTCCAAGGGCACGAAGTGCTTGCCGTCGCCCCGGAGCGCCAGCGAGGCCGCCGAGACCGCCTTGATCGCGCCGAGGCCGTTCCGCTCGATGCAGGGCACCTGCACCAGCCCCTTCACCGGGTCGCAAGTCATGCCGAGATGGTGCTCGAGTGCGATCTCGGCGGCGTTTTCCACCTGTTCGGGGGTGCCGCCCATCACCGCGCAGAGCCCGGCGGCCGACATCGCGGCGGCCGAGCCGACCTCGGCCTGGCAGCCGCATTCGGCGCCCGAGATCGAGGCGTTGTGCTTGCAGAGGCCCGCGATGGCGGCGGCGGTGAGGAGGAAGTCGCCGATCCGCGACTGGCTCGCGCCCGGCACATGGTCGAGCCAGTAGCGGATCACCGCCGGCAGCACGCCGGCCGCGCCGTTGGTCGGCGCGGTGACGACCTGGCCGCCGGCGGCGTTCTCCTCGTTCACCGCCATCGCATAGACGCTCATCCAGTCGTTGATCGTGTGCGGCGCGGTCAGGTTCAGCCCCTGCTCGGCCTTCAGCGCCTGATGGATGCCCTTGGCGCGGCGGCGCACCTTCAGGCCGCCGGGCAGGATGCCGTCGGTGGCGAGGCCGCGTTCGATGCAGTCGTTCATCACCTGCCAGATCCGCGCCATGCCCTCGTCGAGCTCCCTGGCGGAGCGGAAATGCAGTTCGTTGGCGCGCTTCATCTCGGCGATCGACTTGCCGGACTGGGCCGCCATCTCGAGCATCTTCGCGGCGCTCTCGAACGGGTAGGGGCAGCCCGTGGGCCTGGCCGCGGTCTTGTCGGCGTTCATCAGCTCGCCCTCGGTCAGCACGAAGCCGCCGCCGATCGAGTAATAGGTCTCCTGCAGGATCACGTCGCCCTGGGCGTCGGTTGCCATCAGGATCATGCCGTTGGCATGGCCGGGCAGGTTCGGGCCGTAGTCGAAGACGAGATCGGTCTCGGGCTGGAACTTCAGCGCCGGCAGGCCCGGCGGCGTCACCGTGCCGGTCTCGGCGATGGCGGCGAGCGTGGCCTCGGCCTTGGCATTGTCATAGCTGTCGGGCGCGAAGCCCGCGAGGCCGAGGATCGTCGCGCGGTCGGTGGCGTGGCCCTTGCCGGTGAAGGCGAGCGAGCCGTGCAGCGAGGCCTTCAGCCCGTGGGCGTGGAAGGGCGAGGCGCGGAGCGCGTCGAGGAAGCGGGCGCCCGCGACCATCGGGCCCATCGTGTGGGACGAGGAGGGGCCGACGCCCACCTTGAACATGTCGAAGACGGAGAGGAACATGGCGGGGCCTTTCAGGTGGCGCTGCCCTCGGGCGGGCAGGCGAGGGAGGGGTTTGAGAATACGGTTTCGCCGAGCCCTTCGGCAAGGGCGGCCTTCCGCGCCGCGGGGCGGGTCTCGAGGCCGCGGGCGAGGGCGTGCAGCGCCGGGAAGGCCGTGAGGTTGTACCAGCCGGTGCCGCCTCTCGGGTAAAGCGCGAGCCAGCGCAGGAGGCCGCAGAGGTAGAGCCCGAGGACCGAGGGCGTCTCGGGGCGGAGCCAGGCCGGGCGGCCGGCCGCCAGCGCCTCGGCCAGCGCGAGATGGCCGGCGATGCGGGCGCGGGTGGCGGCGGCGAAGGCGGCGACGCAGTCGGGCGCGCCGGCGTGGCTTTCGGGGTAGAAATGCAGCCTTATGTCGGCGTGGAGCGTGTTCGAGGTGAAGAACAGCCATTTCAGGAAGGCGGCGCGGTCGGGGGCGCCGGGCTGCGGTGCCATCGCGCCGTGGCGCTCGCTGAGCCACAGGAGGATCGCGCCGGTTTCGAAGATCGGCCCGTCCGGGGTCTCGAGCGCAGGGATCAGGCCGTTCGGATGCAGTCGCCGGTAGGCGGCGCCGTCCTGGGCGCGGACGCCGCGGTCGACGAGCCGGGTCTCGAAGGGCTGGCCGAGCTCCTCGAGCGCGAGGCGCACGATCAGCGAGGCGTTGTCGGGAGCATAGTGGAGGATGTACATCGGCGGGCTCCGGGGCTTCGGGTCTTATCCGCCGGAGCGGGCCGCGCCGCGAGGCGGAAAGCGACCCTTTGCCGCGATTTCCGGCGGCTGGCGGCGTCAACGCTTCCTTAACCCCGGCGGGCGAGAGTGGCGGCGATCCTTGCGGAGGAGAGGCGATGATCGGGCGCGTGGTCGTCATCATTCTGGGGCTGTTCGCGGCGGCTGCGGCGGCCGAGGAGCGGCCCGTCGCGGTTGCCGACGGCGCGGCGCTGGTCCGGGTGTTGCCGGCGCGGGTCGTCTCGCGCATCCATGCGCGCCCGGCTGCCTATGCCGAGGACGCGGCCGATCTGATCCTGAGCTTCGGAGAAGCGGGCGGGATCGGTCCGGACGGGATCGACACCGCGATCCGGGCAGAGCGGGCGAGGGTGCGGGCGCGCGAGATGGAACGGTTCCTCGTCGCCGATCTCGACAACGACGGGCGGATGACCGCGGTGGAGATCGAGGGGCTGATCACGCGGACCTACGAGGGCCGGCGCGGCAAGCTGAAGCTCGCGCAGGAGCGGGCCGACCGCGACGGCGACAGGGTGATCTCGGCGGCGGAACTGAAGGACCATGCCGAGGCGGTGGCGCTTGACGCGATGGACGACCGGGATGCGGCCGAACTGATGGCGCTGATGGCGTTCGATCTCGATCACGACGGACGGGTGGCGCTCGGGGAGGTCATGGCGGGCGTCGAGGCGGTCGCCGCGCTCGACCTCGCGGCGGCGCGGAAGGAGATCTGAAACCGGCGCGGCTGCAAGGTGGGCGCAGGAAGCGGCGGCCTCTCCCGAACGACGCGAGGTCGGCCGGCTCAGACCGCGCGGCGGTTGCGCCGCAGCGCCAATGCGAGCCCGTCGCGCAGGTTGAGGCCGAGCAGGATGATATTGGTGGCGCCGGCTAGAAGCTCTATCGCCTGTACCGTGTAGAAGGTCGTATCGAACACTCCCGCCCGGGCCCGAAACGCGAGGAAGACCGCGCTGGGGAGAAGGACCAGGATACCGTTCGTGGCGATGATCTTCATGCGCCGCAATTTCACCTGCACCTGCGGCAGTTTCCAGCCGCGCCCCATCGCGGCGCCGGTAGCGCCCGCCGTGGCCATCGCGGGAATGAGCAGCGCCATGCCGTAGAGAATCGCGGTTTTCACCGCCGCGACGGTGGCAGGGCTGCCGAAGATCTCGGATAGAACGGTCGAGAGCCAGAAGGTCAGGATCGTGGCAAGGGCAATCGCCCCGGCCGCGGCATGGATTTTCGGTTTCATTGCGATGTGTCCGTGTTGAATATCATGCTATGCAAATGGTATTGCATAGCGCGCTATGCAAGTGTTTTATGCGCCCATGTCCGACTTTAGGCGAAACTCGGCCGGTTACCTGGCCAATCACATGGCCCGGCTCTTCGCCGTCGGCCTGTCCCGGCGTATTCAGCCGCTCGGACTCGCGCCCGCGCAGTTCATGGTGCTGCTTGAATTGTGGGAGGAGGACGGGCGCATGCAGGCCGACCTGGTGGCGGCGCTCGACGTCGAGCAGGCGACGATGGCCAATACCCTGGCGCGGATGGAGCGGGATGGCCTGATCGAAAGGCGGGCGTCGGAAACCGACCGGCGATCGCGGCTGATCTACCTGACCGACACCGCGCGGCAGGTTCGGGCGGAGGCCGTCGCGGCGGCGCAGGCGCAGAACGCTGTGGCGCTCGGCCGGTTCACCGAGGAGGAAAAGACCCAGTTCCTCGACATGATGAGGCGGGTGATCGGAAACATGCGGCGGGAATGACGGCGGTGAACGGGGGTGTGCGGGCCACCCGCCCGCCGCGCCTCGGCGCGCCGGTCGACGCTGGTGCGCCGGAGAGGGATGTGGGCCGGATCGCCGCGCTTACCGCTTCTCGGCCACCGTCACGAAATGCGTCAGCGACATGAAGAACCGGCCCTCGGCGGCGAGCGCCTCTTGTTCCGCGGCCCAGGCGGCGATGTCGGCTTCGGGCATGAGGTCGTTCCCGCGCGCGAAGGCAACCATCAGGATCATCAACACGCGCGCGAGCCCGTCGGGCTTCAGCACCGTGTCGAGCATCGGGTGCGGGATCGTCCGGATCCCGCCGAATCCGGCGCGGGCGAGGGGGGCGGGCAGTTTCTCCGGCACGATGCGGTCGGCGAGATGGGCGTCCCAGGCCGCGATCATCCGCGCCATGCGGTCGCGATCGGTGCTGTGCCAGACCAGCGTGTCCCAGTGCATGTCGGCGATCACCAGCCGCCCGCCGGGGCGGAGCACGCGGTGAAGCTCGGCGAGCGGCGCGTCGAAATCGTTTATGTATTCAAAGACCTGAACCGAGACCGCCTTGTCGGTGCTTGCATCCTCGAGCGGGAGCGCCGCCGCGCTGCCCTCGAGGATCTCCACGCCGGAGAGGCCGGCGCAGCGCTCCGCGGCCGCCGTGCGCATCTCGGGGCTCGGGTCGACGCCGGTCACGCGGCCGCCGGGGCCGATTGCGCGGGCGAACTCCCGGGTCAGGAAGCCCGGCCCGCAGCCGAGGTCGAGTATATGCTCGCCCGGCCGCGGATCGACGGCGTCGAAGCTCGCGCGGCGGCGCCGCGCGAAGTCGGCGCCCTCGTATGCGGTTTCGAGAATACGGGTGGTCTCAGCATCGAATTCAATCATCGCGTCCCCCTTTCGCGCCCCCGATCCTAGCACAACCGGGGCGTCGCGCGCGCCGGGGAGCGAGATTTGCCCCTCGCACCGCGCGGCCATCTTTCCTATAACCGGAGCGCGAGTGATACGGAGATGACCATGCCCGCCGATCTTTCCCCCGCCGACAAGGCGAAATACGCCGCCGCGAAACGTGCGGTGGAGTTCATCGAGGACGGCATGCGGGTCGGGCTTGGAACCGGTTCGACGGCGGCCTGGATGGTCCGGCTTCTCGGCAAGCGGGTGCGCGAGGAGGGGCTGAGGATCACCGGCGTGCCGACCTCGTCCCGAACCGCCAAGCAGGCGCGCGAGGAGGGGATCACCGTCGTGTCGCTCGACGAGGCGGGCTGGCTCGATCTCACCATCGACGGCACCGATGAGTTCGACCCCGACCTCAACCTGATCAAGGGCGGCGGCGGCGCGCATCTGCAGGAAAAGATCGTCGCCGCGGCTTCGGACCAGATGATCGTGATCGCCGATACGGCCAAGGACGTCCCCCAGCTCGGCGCCTTCCCGCTGCCGGTCGAGGTCATTCCCTTCGGCCTGAAGGCGACCAAGGCGCTGGTCGAGGAGACGCTGGTGCCGCTCGACGTCGCGGGGCGCAAGGTCACGCTCAGGATGAACGGGGATGCACCTTTCGTCACCGACGAGGGCAACCATATCCTCGATCTGCATCTCGGGCGGATCGGCAATCCGAGCCGGCTTTCGCTGGTCCTGAACCAGGTGCCGGGGGTGGTCGAGAACGGGCTCTTCATCGACCTGTGCAGCCGGGTGATCATCGGTCACATCGACGGGTCGGCCGAGATCCGCAAGCCGAAGGTGGATACCGCGGAGAACGGTCGGGACGATGACGGCGAGATCCGGAACATCTTCGCCGATCTTGGCGACTGATGGCGGGTGGCGCTGAGATGGTCTTCGACTACGATCTTTACGTCATCGGCGGCGGTTCGGGCGGCGTGCGCGCGGCGCGGATCGCGAGCGGCGAATACGGCGCCAAGGTGGCGCTGGCCGAGGAATACCGGATGGGCGGGACCTGCGTCATCCGCGGCTGCGTGCCGAAGAAGCTGATGGTCTTCGCCTCGGCCTATGCCGGGGCGATCGTCGATGCGCGGTCCTACGGCTGGGCGGTCGAGGCGGCGGCCTTCGACTGGCCGGCGTTCCGCGCCAAGCTCGACGCCGAGCTCGACCGCCTGGAAGCGGCCTACCGCGCGGGGCTCGCGGGGGCGAATGTCACGGTCCACGACACGCGGGCGACGGTGGTCGATCCCCATACCGTGCGACTCGCCACGGGCGAGACCTTCACCGCGAAGCACATCCTCGTTGCGACCGGTGGGCGGCCCTTCGTGCCGGAGATCGCGGCCGGGGCAGGGGCGATGACCTCGAACGACATCTTCAAGCTCGACGCGCTGCCGAAATCCGTGCTGATCGTCGGCGGCGGCTTCATCGCCTGCGAGTTTGCCTGCATCCTCAACGGGTTGGGCGTTGCGGTGACGCAGTTCTACCGGGGCGAGCAGATCCTGCGCGGCTTCGACGGCGAGGCGCGCGGCCATATCGCCGAGCTGATGAAGGAGAGCGGTATCAACCTCCATGTCGGGACCGACGTGATCGAGATGAAACCGGTGGAGGGCGGCACCTGGGTCAAGTCGACCGACGGGCGCGAGGCGGTCTTCGAGAAGGTCGTCTACGCGACCGGGCGGGTGCCCAACACCGAGGGGCTCGGGCTTGTCGAGGTCGGGGTGAGGCTCGGCCGCAAGGGCGAGGTGGTGGTCGACGGCTGGTCGCAGACGGCCGTGCCCTCGATCTACGCGGTGGGCGACGTGACCGACCGGATCAACCTGACGCCGGTGGCGATCCGCGAGGGTCACGCCTTCGCCGACACGGTCTTCGGCGCGAAGCCGGTGAAGCCCGATCACGCGCTTGTGGCGAGCGCGGTCTTCACCCAGCCCGAGTTCGGTACGGTGGGCATGACCGAGGAGGCGGCGCGCGACGAGCGGCCGATCGAGGTCTACGCAACCTCGTTCCGCCCGATGCAGTCGGCCTTTGCCGGCCGGCCTGACCGGGTGATGATGAAGCTCGTCGTCTGCGCCGAGACGCGCAAGGTTCTGGGCTGTCATATCGTGGCACCCGGCGCTGGCGAGATGATCCAGCTCGCCGCCATCGCGATCAAGATGGGCGCGACGAAAGAGGACTTCGACCGCACCGTCGCGGTGCATCCGGTGATGGCCGAGGAACTGGTGACCTTGCGCAAGCCGGTCAGGACGGCTTGAAATTCAGCCGGGAACAACCAGTTGGGAAACGAGATTGCAATGAAACGAGAGCAGGGGGAAATGATCTGATGGCTGGCAGCGGAGGTCCCTGGGGCGGCGGCGGGTCCGGTGGAGATGACGACGACCGTCCGGGCGGACGCGGCGGACGGCGGCCGGGCGAGGGCCCGCAGATCCCCGAGATCGAAGAGATAATGAAGAAGGGCACCGAGCAGCTCAAGGTGCTGATGGGCGGGCGCGGCGGAGGGCCGCGCGGGCCGGGCGGCGGCGGACGGCCAACGGGGCCGATCTTCACCCGCGGCACGCTCGGGATCGCGGCGCTCGCGACGGTGGGCCTCTGGGCCTTCGCCTCGTTCTACACGGTGAAGCCCGAAGAGCAGTCGGTGGAACTCTTCCTCGGCGAGTTCTCGGCCGTCGGCGATCCGGGCCTGAACTTCGCGCCCTGGCCGCTCGTTACCGCGAACGTGATCGCGGTCACGCCGGAACGCACCGAGGATATCGGTGTCGGCCGCGGCGGAACCGGTGACAGCGGGCTCATGTTGACGGGCGACGAGAACATCGTCGACATCGACTTCCAGGTGGTCTGGAACATCAACGATCCGCAGAAGTACCTGTTCAACCTGCGCGACCCGCAATTGACGATCAACGCCGTGGCCGAGTCCTCGATGCGCGAGATCATCGCCCAGTCGCAGCTCGCGCCGATCCTCAACCGGGACCGCGGCCTCATCGCCGAGCGGCTGAAGGAGCTGATCCAGTCCACGCTCGACAGCTACGATTCGGGGCTGAACGTGGTGCGGGTAAACTTCGACCGCGCCGACCCACCGCGTGAGGTGATCGACGCCTTCAAGAACGTGCAGTCGGCCGAGCAGCAGCGCGACCGCTTGCAGAAGGAGGCCGACGCCTACGCCAACACTGTCCTCGCCGGAGCGCGCGGCCAGGCGGCGCAGCTTCTGGAAGAGGCCGAGGGCTACCGCGCCCAGGTGGTGAACCAGGCCGAGGGCGAGGCGAGCCGCTTCTCCGCCGTTCTCGCCGAATACCAAAAGGCGCCCGAGGTTACGCGCAAGCGGCTGTATCTCGAGACGCTCGAGGAAGTGCTTGGCCGGGTCGACAAGGTGATCATCGACGAGACCCAGAGCGGGCAGGGCGTGGTGCCCTATCTGCCGTTGAACGAACTCAGACGTGGCGCGGCGGCGCCCGCCAGCGAGGGGACGAACTGATGAACCGCGCAACGCTTCTTCTGCCGATCCTCGTCCTCGCCATCGCGGCGGCGCTGTCGGCCATCTTCATCGTCGACGAGCGGGAAAAGGCGCTGGTCCTGCAGTTCGGCCAGATCAAGGCCGTGCGCGAGGAGCCGGGGCTCTACTTCAAGCTGCCGATCATCCAGGAAGTCGTGAAATACGACGACCGGATCCTCGGGCTCGACGTCGATCCCCTGGAGATCACGCCGCTCGACGACCGCCGGCTCGTGGTGGACGCCTTCGCGCGCTACCGGATCACCGATGTGCGGCGCTTCCGCCAGGCGGTCGGCGCCTCGGGCGTGGCGCTCGCGGAAAACCGTATCGACACGATCCTGCGCGCCCAGACCCGTGAGGTTCTCGGCTCTGTCACCTCGTCCGAGATCCTCTCGGCCGACCGCGCCGGGCTTGCCGCCTCGATCCGCGACGCCTCGCGCTTCGAGGCCAGCTCGCTCGGCGTCGAGATCATCGACGTGCGGCTGAAGCGCACCGACCTGCCCGAGCAGAACCTCGACGCGACCTTCGCGCGAATGCGCGCCGAGCGCGAGCGCGAGGCGGCCGACGAGGTGGCGCGCGGCAACGAGGCGGCGCAGAGGGTGCGCGCCCAGGCCGACCGGACCAAGGTGGAGCTCGTCTCGGACGCGCAGCGCCAGGCCGAGATCATCCGCGGTGAGGCCGATGCGCTGCGCAACGGGATCTTTGCCCAGGCCTATGGCGCGGACCCGGAGTTCTTCGACTTCTACCGCTCGCTCGCGGCCTACCGGCAATCGCTTCTGGAGGGCAACTCGACGATGGTGATGGCGCCGGACAGCGAGTTCTTCGACTACCTGAAGTCGACCGACAAGCGGTAGCCAGGGATGTCGGGCCTCGCGCTCATCCTGCTGGCCGTCGGGCTGGTGCTGTCTCTGGAGGGGCTGGTGCTTGCACTGGCCCCTTCGCGTATCGACGAGCTTCTCGAGTTGATTCGGCGGATGCCGGTCGAGACGCGGCGCAATCTCGGTCTTGCGGCGGTGGCGCTGGGCCTCGCGCTCATTTGGCTTGCGACCGGGCTGTCGGGCTGAGAGAATTGGCGCGGGCAGCCGGACTTGGGCGATCACGATCTGTTGAGCCGCCGCGACCGGGTTTGAATTTGGGTGCGTGCTACATAGCTGAATGATGCGCACGGGTCGGCCGGGGCGATGGATCGCCGCGGCCGCAAGAAGAACAAGGGAGTTTGGAGTGGAACCTCAGGCGATGACTCTTCAGCCGTCCGGAACGCGGCCGTGGACGGCGGCAGGAACGATCTGGGCGGCGATGCTGGCCATCGCGCTGGCCATCGGCCCGGTCGGGCCGGTGGAGGCGCGCGGCGCGCCGGAAAGCTTTGCCGAACTGGCCGAACAGGTGAGCCCCTCGGTGGTGAACATCACCACCTCGACGACGATCGCGGCGCCGACCGATGGCGGGCCGATCGTGCCCGAAGGCTCGCCCTTCGAGGATTTCTTCCGCGAGTTCGGCAATCCGAATGCGCCGCGCGGGCCGCAGCGGTCCAACGCGCTCGGATCGGGCTTCGTGATCTCGGCGGACGGCTACATCGTCACCAACAACCACGTCATCGAGGGCGCCGACGAGATCTCGGTCGAGTTCTTCTCGGGCGGCAAGCTCGACGCGACACTGGTCGGCACCGACCCCAAGACCGACATCGCGCTTCTGAAGGTCGAGAGCGACGAGCCCCTGGCCTACGTGAACTTCGGCAATTCCGACGTGATGCGGGTCGGCGACTGGGTGATGGCGATGGGCAACCCTCTGGGACAGGGCTTCTCGGTCTCGGCCGGCATCGTCTCGGCCCGCAACCGCGAGTTGTCGGGCACCTATGACGACTTCATCCAGACCGACGCCGCGATCAACCGCGGCAACTCGGGCGGGCCGCTCTTCAACATGGACGGCGAGGTGATCGGCGTGAACACCGCGATCCTGTCGCCCAACGGCGGCTCGATCGGGATCGGCTTCTCGATGGCCGCGAACGTGGTGTCGAAGGTCGTCGGCCAGCTTCAGGAATTCGGCGAGACCCGGCGTGGCTGGCTCGGCGTCCGGATCCAGGACGTGACCCCCGATGTGGCCGAGGCGATGGGCCTTGCCGACATCAAGGGCGCGCTCGTCACCGACGTGCCGGACGGCCCGGCCAAGGACGGCGGCATCCAGTCCGGCGACGTGATCACCGCCTTCGACGGCGCCGAGGTCACCGATACCCGCGAACTCGTGCGCCGCGTGGCCGATGCCGATGTCGGCAAGGCGGTGAGTGTCGTAGTGCTGCGCGACGGCGAGAGCCAAGAGCTTTCGGTCACGCTCGGCCGCCGCGAGGTCGCCGAGGGCGAGGCGGTGCCGGCGGTGGCGGGCACGACCGAACCGGTCGAGAAGGACCTGCTCGGCATGACGCTCGGCGTTCTGAGCGAGGAGCAGCGCGACCAGATGGGGCTTGCGTCGGATGCGGCGGGGCTTCTCGTCACCGATATCGACCAGACCAGCGAGGCCTACGAGAAGGGCCTGCGCGCCGGCGACCTGATCACCGAGGCGGGCCAGCAGAAGGTCGCGTCGATCGAGGATTTCGAGGCCCGGATCGCCGAGGCGAAGGAAGCGGGGCGCAAGTCGCTCCTCTTGCTGATCCGCCGCGACGGCGACCCGCGCTTCGTGGCGCTGTCGGTCGAGTGAGCCGGGCGGATCCGGGAAACGGGGGAGGGGCGCCGTAGGGCGCCCTTTCGCGTTGTCGGGCACTTACCGCGGAACGGAGGTGCCGCGGGTGATGGTGAGGATGTAGAGCGCGAGGCTCGCCACGACGATCGCGCCGCCGAGGATCATCGGTGGCGTCATCGCTTCGCCCGCGCCGATCCAGACCCAGGCGGGACCGAGCACGGTCTCGAGCAGCATCAGGAGGCTCACGTTCGCCGCCGCCGTGTGGCGCGTCGCATGGGTCAGGGCGAGGAAGGAGGCGGGCAGGATCACCGCGCCGGTGACCGCGATCGCCCAGATCTCTCCGCTCAGAAGCGATCCGGCCGGCGCGGCGGTGATGCCGATCGACCCCGCGAGCAGCGCGCCGAAGCCGACCAGCGGCATGATCGGCAGGCTGCGCGCCCGGCGGATGATCGCGAAGGCCGAGGCAAGGAGCGCCGCGACCCCGAGGCCCGCCGCCGCCCCGACCAGCGCGGCGCGGTCGAGCCTGAGACTCCCGCCGTCCCCGAAGACCGCGATGCCGATCCCGGCGAGCACCGCGGCGGTCGCGATCCAGGTGGCGGAGCGGGTCGGCTCGTCGCCGAGGAGCCGGCCGAGGACGGCCGAGAAGATCGGCATCGTGGCGACGCCGAAGAGGACAACGGCCACCGGCGCGTGTCCGATGCCGAGGCTGAAGAGCGTCGCGTTGAGCCCGTGGCAGAGGATGACGCCGAGGCCAGAGAGGCTGAGGATGGCGCGCAGGTCCGCGCGGCGGCGGCCACCGGCCGAGATCAGCCAGAGGCCGAGGAGCAGGGTGCCCATCAGCATCCCGCGCCAGGCCACCATCGGAAAGCCCGACATCCCCGACCAGCGCATGAAGAGCGTGTCCGGGGTCAGGACCAGCGCGCCGAAGGCGGCGAGGCCGAGGCCGAAGAACGGATGGCGGGACATGCGGGTTCCGGGGCTGACTGCCTCATGGCTAGGCGAGCGGGCACCCGGTGTCCATCGCCGCGACGTTATTGCGCCGCCGTGAGCGGCGGGTGCGCGTCTGCCGGAGCCTCGGATTCGGCAAGGATCTCGCCGAAGAGCCACTCGCGGAAGGCGAGGATGCGTGCATCCGTGGCGCGGTGACGCTCATAGGCAAGCGAATAGATCGTCCGCACCGGCGAGTGGATGTCGAAGAGCTGGACGAGGTCGCCGCCTCGCAGAAGGTCGATCAGAAGTTCCCGGTAAGCCAGCTCGACACCCGCATCACTCAGGGCGGCGGTCGTCGAAAGTTCGCAGTGCGAGAAGACCGGCCCGCCTTCCGGGCAGGACGCCGGCAAGCCGGCGACGGAAAACCACTCCGCCCAGCCGTCATCCGTCTCGTCGCGCAGAAGAACGTGGCGGGCAAGGTCGCGCGGCGCCTTCAGGTCCGGATGCGCCGCGAGATAGGCGGGGCTGCAGACTGGTGTGCGGGTCGAGGCGAAGAAAGGCTTGATGACCGCGCCCTCGACCGGCGCGTCGCCCCAGTGGATGATCACGTCAAGCGCGCCGTGGCGGAAGTCGGTGGGCGGCAACCCGGTCTCGATCTGCACGTCCAGCCCCGGGCAGGCCCGCATGAGCCGCGGCAGGCGCGGGATCAGCCAGCGTTTCGCGAACCATTCGGTCATCCTAAGGCGGATCACGCCCTGCGCTGCCTCGCCCTTGATCGCGCGGGTGCTGGCGTCCAGTTCGTCGAGCAACGGTCCGATGCGCGCGAGGTACCGCTCTCCGGCCCGCGTTAGGCGCACCGCCTGCGGTCCGCGCGCGAACATCGGCCTGTCGAGATAGGTCTCGAGCAGCCTGACCTGGTGGCTGATCGCGGAAGCGGAGACGCAGAGCTCCTCTGCCGCCGCCTTGAAGCTGCCGAGCCGGGCCGCAGCTTCGAAGGCACGCAGCGCGGGGAAGGGGGGCAGCTTGCGTCTCATCCGGGTGAATTTCCCTCAGGCGCGGGTGAAATCTCTTCGTTTGAAGGCGCGCCGCATCCAACTCTACCCTTTCCGCACGATTATCGCAAAACGGGAGGGAAGTTCATGGCTGTGCGGGCCATTCAGGAGAGATGGCGCATCGGTATCGCCCCGGCGATCGCGCTGACGCTTTTCGGGACCCTCACCGGGGTGGCGCTGGCGAAGATGTCGGGCCCGACCGAGCACAAGGGCCTGACGATCGGGAAGCTCGGCGTGATCGGGGAGGAGATGCTGCGCCGCCAGACCGGTCTCGAGGGATATCTCATGCAGCTCCGCGCGATCACCATCGCGCCAGGCGGCCAGATCGCCGAACACTCGCATGAGAAAAGACCGGGGCTCGTCAAGGTCATCGACGGGGAGGCCGTCGAGGGTCGCGAGACGGGCGAGACCGTCTTTGCCGGGGACGGTGCCGAGGCGATCATCGAGGACGGCGACACGGTGCACTGGTTCTACAACCGGACGGACGCGCCCGCGACGGCGATCGTCTGCGACCTGACGCCGGTTTCCTGATCGCCGCGGTCACGGCCGCCCGTCGGCCCGCGCCGCCTCGGCCCGGCGCGCCGGCGCGCCGGGCGCGGCGAGCAGCTCGTCGAGCATCGGCGTGATGTCCTCGATCGCCTCGGCCACGACATGGACCACCTCGGCCTCGCGCTGCAGCCGCCCGGTCACGCGCAGGAGCCGCCCGGCGATCACCGCGCGGCGGAAGCGCTGGAAGACCTTGGCCCAGACGACGACATTGGCGACGCCCGTCTCGTCCTCGAGCGTGAGGAAGACCACCCCCTTCGCGGTGCCGGGCCGCTGCCGCACCAGCACCAGCCCGGCCACCGTTACCCGCGCGCCGGAGGGCGGCTCGTTGAGCCGCGCATGGGGCAGGGCGGCGGGCGGGCGCGGCCAGTCCTCAAACGGATGGTAATCGGTAAGCATGGGAACAAATGTAGAACATCTGGCAGATCCCGGCAAGAGCCGCTCAGCTGCCGGGACGGTTTCCGAACCGGCTGTGGAACTCCGTCGTCCGGTTGCGGTGCGGATAGGGCTCATCCGGTACCGCGACGCCGAGATGGGCGCAGAGCGGCGCCCAGCCGTCGCCGATCCGGTGGACGAGAAGCCGGCCCGGACCCACCGTCGCCATCACCTCCGCGACATGCGCCTCGTAGGTGGCGATCGCGTGGGCGCGGTCGTCGGGCCGGCCGCCGAAGACCTGTTCGGCGATCAGCGCCACGCCGAGCGAGTCGGGATCTTCCGAACTGCGGATCACGTCGAGGATCGTCCGCTCGAAGCTCGCCCACCAGCTCTCGGCGCTGCGCAAGGTCAGGAGCACCCGCGCCTCGGGGTAAAAAGCGATGAGCTCGCGCCAGTAGGCGGCCGAGGGCCAGTCCACGCAGGACCTGAAACCGGAGAAAAGGCGCGGCCAATCCGGCGCCGCGCCGCGCGCCAGCGCCCGCCAGAGGCGCTTCTGTTCCGGGTCTTGCAACACGGCTGCCATGTGGTGGCAGGGGCCCGCACCGAGGCGGTTGAGCGCTTCCCGCATCGAGTCGGTGCCGGTACGCCCGAATCCGGTGCCGATGACCTTGAGCATCCCGACCTCCCCGACCGCTGCCGTTCCCCCAACTCTACATGGAATCGCGCGAGGGGTGGAGCCGGACGGCGCGAGTCGCTAGAAGCGCAGAAACGCTCTCTTTCATGGACCGAGTCGATGGCGAAGATCACCTATGTCGAATTCAACGGAACCGAGCATGTCGTGGACGTGGCCAAGGGGCTGACGGTCATGGAAGGCGCACGCGACAACGGCATTCCCGGGATCGAGGCCGATTGCGGCGGCGCCTGCGCCTGCTCGACCTGCCATGTCTATGTCGATGCCGCCTGGGTCGAGAAGCTGCCGGCGAAGGATTCGATGGAAGAGGACATGCTCGACTTTGCTTACGAGCCGGACCCGGCGCGCTCGCGGCTGACCTGCCAGATCAAGGTCACGGACGCGCTCGACGGGCTCAAGGTGTTCATGCCGGAAAAGCAGATCTGATGCTGCGCGCGGCGCTGGCGCTTCTCGTCGCCCTCGCCGCATCACCGCTCGCGGCGCGCTGCACCGAGGGCGACGGCGACTGGGTGCGCCGGGCCTGCTACGAGGAGCCGCGCAGCAGCGGCCTTTACGGCCACGACATCCTCGGTGCAACGCCTGAATGGTCACGGATCCGGGTGACGCTCGGGCCGCGCGGCCTCCGCGCGCTTCGCCGGGGCGGGACGCTCGAATTCGAGACGCCCGACGGCACGCTCTTCGAGGACACAGCGCCGCGGGTCGCCGACGTCGACGGCGACGGACGGCCCGAGCTGATCGTCGTCCAGACCGACCACCGGAAGGGGGCGCGGCTCCTGGCCGCGGGTCTCGACGGCAGCCCCTATGCCGCGACCCCCTTCATCGGGCGGCGCCACCGCTGGCTCGCCCCCGTCGGCGCCGCCGATCTCGACGGCGATGGCAAGACCGAGATCGCCTATGTCGAGACCCCGCATCTCGGCAAGATCCTGAAGATCGTCCGGCTGGACGGCGACCGCCTCGCCCCGGTCGCCGCGGCCAGAGGGCTGACCAACCACAGGATCGGCGACCCGTTCATCCAGGGCCGCATCGCCAGCTGCGGCGGCCGCCCGACGGTTCTGACCGCCGATGCCGGCTGGAGCCGGATCATCGGCACCACGCTCGCCGAAGGCCAGCTCGCCATCCGCGATCTCGGCCCCTACAGGGACCCGTCGAGCTTCGACCGGGTTGCCGGCTGCGACTGACCGCAGCTTCACTTTCTGTCCGAAAATACTCCGGAGGGGTCCGGGGAGGCAGCGCCTCCCCGGCGGGTCGGCCGAGGCACAGCCGAGGTCGAAATCCTAAAGCGCCCGCCAGCCGATATCGCGCCGGCAGAACCCGCCCGGCCAGTCGATCGCATCGACCATCCCGTAGGCCCGGTCCCGTGCCTCGGCCAGGGTCGCGCCCCGCGCGGTGACGTTCAGCACCCGCCCGCCCGAGGCCACGACCGAACCGTCGCGCCCCGCCGTCCCGGCATGAAAGACCATGTGGCTCGAATCCTCCGGCAACTCCTCGAGCCCGCGGATCTGCGACCCCTTGGCATAGGCGCCGGGATAGCCTGCCGCCGCCATCACCACCGTCAGCGCGTGATCCGAGGCCCAGGTCACCTGCATCTCGCCCAGCCGCCCCTCGGCGCAGGCATGAATGAGATCGAAGGCCTGTGCACCCAATCGCATCATCAGCACCTGGCACTCCGGATCGCCGAAGCGCACGTTGTACTCGACGAGCCGCGCCCGCCCGTCCTCGATCATGAGGCCGGCATAGAGAACTCCCTGGAACGGCGTGCCGCGCCGCGCCATCTCGGCGACGGTGGGGCGCACGATCTCCGCCATCGCCTGGTCGAGGACCGCCTCCGACAGGACCGGCGCCGGCGAATAGGCGCCCATCCCGCCGGTATTGGGCCCGGTGTCGCCGTCGCCCACCCGCTTGTGATCCTGCGCGGTCCCCACCGCGAGCACGTCCTTGCCGTCGCAGAGAACGAAGAGCGAGGCCTCCTCGCCGTCCATGAACTCCTCGATCACCACCTCGGCGCCGGCTTCCCCGAACTCGCCGCCGAACATGTCGGCGACGGCGGCCAGCGCCTCCGCCTCGGTCATCGCCACGATCACGCCCTTGCCGGCGGCGAGCCCGTCGGCCTTCACCACGATCGGCGCCCCCTGGACCCGGATGTAATCCTCGGCCGCCGCGCGGTCGGTGAAGCGCGCGTAGCCCGCTGTAGGCGCACCGGAAGCGTCGCAGATCTCCTTGGTGAAGCCCTTCGAAGCCTCGAGCCGCGCCGCCGCCGCGGACGGCCCGAAGGTCAGGATCCCCGCGGCGCGCAGCGCATCCGCCACCCCGGCCGCCAGCGGCGCCTCGGGCCCGACAATGACGAAATCGACCGCGTTCTCCTCGGCGAAGGTGACCACCGCCGCGCCGTCGAGAATGTCGAGATCGGCGCATTCGGCCAGCATCGCGATCCCGGCATTGCCCGGCGCCACGATCAGCCGGTCGCATTTGGGGTTCTGCTTGACCGCCCAGGCGAGGCTGTGTTCCCGCCCGCCGCCGCCGAGAATGAGAATGTTCATGTCCGCCCCCGCTTGGCCTTGCCTGCCTGGCGTTCTAAGGTCGCCCCGCAGAGGATACAAGCGGACCCATGGACATCTTCGAAAACGACGAACAGGGCGGCAACGCCCCCGAATTCACCGTCTCGGAAATCTCCGGCGCCGTGAAGCGCGTGATCGAGGGCGAGTTCGGCCATGTCCGGGTCCGCGGCGAGATCGGCCGCGTCTCCCGGCCCTCGTCGGGCCATGTCTATTTCGACCTCAAGGACGACCGCGCGGTGATCGCCGCGGTCTCTTGGAAGGGCCAGGCCGCCCGGCTTTCGGTCCGACCCGAGGAGGGGATGGAGGTCATCGCCACCGGCCGCCTCACCACCTTCCCCGGCCAGTCGAAATACCAGCTCATCGTCGAGGATATCGCGCCCGCGGGCATGGGCGCCCTGATGCTGATGCTGGAGAAGCGCAAAGCGGCGCTCACGGCCGAGGGCCTCTTCGCGTCCGAACGGAAGCAGCCGATTCCCTACCTGCCCGAGGTCATCGGCGTCGTCACCTCGCCCTCGGGTGCCGTCATCCGCGACATCCTCCACCGCCTGCGCGACCGCTTTCCCCGCAAGGTGCTGATCTGGCCGGTGGCGGTGCAGGGCGAGAAATGCGCCCCCGAGGTCGCCGCCGCGATCCGCGGTTTCAATGCGCTCACCCCCGGCGGCGCGATCCCGCGCCCCGATCTCCTGATCGTCGCCCGAGGCGGCGGCTCGCTCGAGGACCTCTGGGGCTTCAACGAGGAGATCGTGGTCCGCGCCACCGCCGAAAGCCGGATCCCGCTGATTTCCGCCGTTGGCCACGAGACCGACACCACGCTCATCGACCACGCCGCCGACCGCCGCGCGCCGACGCCCACGGCGGCGGCCGAGATGGCGGTGCCGGTCCGCCTGGAGCTCCTGAGCTGGACCGCCGACCAGGGCGCCCGGCTCTCGCGCGCGCTGACCCAGCGCCTCGACCAGCGCCGCCAGCGCCTCGCCGACCTTTCCCGCGCACTCGGCCGGCCCGAGACGCTGCTCGATCCCGCGCGGCAGGGCCTCGACCTCTGGTCCGACCGGCTCGGCCCCGCGCTCCACGCCGCCGCCACCCGCAAGCGCGCCGGCTTCAACTCGGTCGCCGGCCGCCTCCATCCCGGCATCCTCGCCGGCCTCATCGCCCGTGAACGGCGCCATTTCGCCACCTTCGCCGAGCGCCTCGCGCCCGCACTCGCCCGCCTCAGGCGCGATGCGGCCCGTGAAAACAGCCGCCGCCGCGCCGATCTCGTCACGCTCGCGCGGCGACTCGCCACCGCCGAACGCCTGCGGCTCGACGGGCTCGCGGAACGGCTGGCCACCGCCGACCGCATGCGCCAGACACTTGGCTACACCGAGACGCTGAAACGCGGCTACGCGGTGATCCGCGCCGAAGGCGCCGTCGTCACCACGCGGCAGGCCGCCGAAACCGCCGCCCAGCTCGAGATCGAGTTCCAGGACGGACGCCTGCCGGTCCTCGCCGGATCCGCGCCGAAACCGAAGCGCGCGAAATCCGAGCCGCCCGATCAGGGCAGCCTGTTCTGACCCTGAGGCTTCTTCATTGCCCAAATACCCTGGGGGTCCGGGGGTGAAACCCCCGGCGGGTCGGCCGCGGCAGAGCCGAGGCCGAAACCCCGCTCACACCCCGACATTCGGCCCGAGGCACTGCATCGGCTCGGGGCTCTGTTCGACCGCGATCAGCGGCAGCCCCTCCGGATCGCCGCGAAACCGCGCCACGAGGCCTTCGTCGCTGTCCCAGAAGGTCCAGCATTGCGGCGCGGGATTGTCCTCGTAGACGAAGCAGATGAAGCCCCCTTCCTCGTACCACTCGCCCTTGCGGCAATCGTCGCCGAGAAACGCCCAGACCACCTTGCGGCCCGGCAGATACTGCTCGACGCCATAGGGCTGGCCGCCGGAATTGTAGTAGAGCGTCCGCCCCACCGTGAGCGCGTCGAACCCGGCCGCATCGAGCGGCGCGCCGGGCTCGGCCGCGACGGCGGGCGCCGTGGCGAACGAGATCGCAAGAAGCAGGGCGGCCCAGCGCATGGCAAGCCTCCTCGACCGGGGCAGTGCCCGTTCAGAATGGCAGATGCCGGCGCCACCGGCCAGCCCCCGGAGCTCAGTCGCCGGCAAGGCCGAGCCGCGCAAGCCGCCGGTCCATGATCCGGTGCCACAGCGGCGGCACGAGCGCGATCGTCGCCATTACCGGCAGCGAATAGGGCAGGAGCGGCGCCTGCCCGCCGGCCGACAGCCTGAGGTCCGGATAGCGCCGTGCCGGGTGGGAATGGTGATCGGCATGGCGCGGCGCGTTCAGCATCATCAGCCCAGAGACCGGATGCGGCGCGTCCCAGCTGTGCCGGATGCCGGCCGGTTCAAGCGCGCCGGACGGCAATTCGCGGCGCAGGAGCCCGTAGTGCTGCACATAGTCCGAAAGCAGGAGCTGGACCTGCGCATGGGCGCAAAGCAGCAGGTAGGCCAGCAGCCCGTCGAGGCCGAAGGCGGCGAGGATCGCGACGACCCAGAGGGTGCCACCGGCGACGTAGACCGCGTAGGGATGCGGATCGAAGAGGCTCCGGCCCTGGCGCGCCACCCGGCGATGCGCCTCCATCTCGTATCCGGCGACGAAGGCGCCGGGCCAGGCGCGGGCGGCGAAGAGATAGAAGCTCTCGCCCGCCGCCGCGGTGTTGGGATCGTCGGTCGTGGCCACGAACCGGTGGTGGACCAGCCGGTGGGCCGAGGTGTGATGGCCAAAGAGCAGCGAGATATAGACCCACATCCCGGTCCGGAAGAGCCGCCGCTCGGCGCGGTGGATCAGTTCGTGCGCGTTCGAGTTGGAAACCTGCCCGAACCAGAGCCCGAAGGCGAGCAGGGTCGCCATCCCGTCGAGAAATCCGAGCCCCGTCGCCCCGGTCAGCACCCAGACCGCGAAGGGCAGGAGCAGGAAATGCAACCCCGCGAGCAGCAGCGACAGCCGGTCGGCCATCCTCGCAGGCACCTGTCCGGGCGCGGAAAGCCCGCGCCGCAGCGCCACGGCGTCGATCGCATGGAGCAGGCCCGTCATGCAGAGCAACGCGGCAAGACTCCAGAGCCCCCCGAAAAACCCGGCGAGGACGAGCACCGGAACCGGCGCCAGCGTCGCCAAGAGGAACGGCCGCAGCGGTCGCCACGGCGCCCAGGCGGCGCGGACCCGCCCGGCAAGCGTTGCCGCCGCGCCAACAGGTGCGGTCCCGGTCGGGGCGCCCGCCACTGTCGCGGCGATCGCCTCATCCAGCGCAGTGGCGGAGCTCCCCCGGGCCTCAGCCGGGCCCGAAGCGTCGCTGCCGGCCGCCGCGCCCTCCGCGCCGTCTGGTTTTTCCCGCGGCATGCGGTCCGGAAGCTTCACCGTCACGGCCGGTGCGTCTTCGCTGTCCGTTTCCAATGTGGTTCCGGCTCGAACGGGTTCCGCCTCGCCCGTCAGCGCCGAGAGCACGGCCTCCATCGTCGCTGCATCGTCGTGCGCCTCGTCCGGCCCGGCGGCAAGGCCCGCCAGAGCCGGGCCGGCTCCAGGCGTCGAAGGTCCGACTCCCGGAGCGTTTCTGTGGCGTCGCGGCCAGGGAAAGCGGACCAGATGTTTCATCTGGGCCTGAATACGGGAAATTCTTGGCAAAATCTTGGCGGCCGCGACACATTCGCGCGATTTCGCCCCCGCTTCCCTGCCGACGGCAGGCGTGTTCCGCGCCGTTCGAAATGCCGTCTTGGCGGCCGTGCGGCAGCTGACCCTTCCATCGCGTGCCCGAAAGCACTAGGTGGGGGGCAGCGTAAGATCAGCCGGGGCTGCCGATGTCATTCTTCAACAAGCTCAAGGACAAGCTCTTCAAATCCTCCTCGAAGCTCGAAGAGGGGCTGGACGCGATCATTGCCGAAGCCGCCGAACCCTCCCGGTCCGACCCCGCGCAGACGCCGGAGCCGCAGCCGGACCCCTTCCCCGAGATCGTGCCCGAACCCGACCTGCCACCCGCCCCCGACCCAACACCGCACGAGATCCCGCAGCCCGGTCCCGAGACCCCGTCCGCTCCGCCCGACGAATCCCCCGTGCCGCCCTCCGAGATCCCGGACCCGGCACCGGGCGAGATCCCCGGACCCACACCGCCCGAACTGCCCGAGAGCCTCGCCGGCATCGCCGTGACGGCGCCGGCCGCACGGCCGGGATTCCTCGGTCGCATTCTCGGCCGCGGCACGCCTGCGGCTCCGCGCCGCGTGCTCGACGACGCGATGCTCGAGAGCCTCGAGGAGCTGCTGATCCAGTCCGACATGGGGGTCGAGACCGCGCTCCGCGTCGCCGCGAACCTCGCCGAGGGCCGCATGGGCCGCAAGCTCTCGGTCGCCGAGATCAAGACGCTGCTCGCATCCGAGATCGCCCGGATCATGGAGCCGGTGGCCAGGCCGATGCCGCTCTACGCGACGACGCCGCAAGTGGTGCTGGTCGTCGGCGTGAACGGCTCGGGCAAGACCACGACGATCGGCAAGCTCGCGAGCCAGTTCCGCGCCGCCGGCAAAAAGGTGGTGATCGCCGCCGGCGACACCTTCCGCGCCGCCGCCGTCGAGCAGCTCCAGGTCTGGGGGACGCGCGCCGGCGTCCCGGTGATGACCGCGCCCGAGGGCTCCGACCCCGCGAGCCTCGCCTTCGACGCGATGACACGGGCGCAGGAAGAGGGCGCCGACCTCCTGATGATCGACACGGCGGGGCGCTTGCAGAACCGCCAGGACCTGATGGAGGAGCTGGCCAAGATCGTCCGCGTGATCCGCAAGAAGGACCCGGCGGCGCCGCACAACACGCTTCTCGTGCTCGACGCGACGACGGGGCAGAACGCGCTTTCTCAGGTCGAGACCTTCCGCAAGCTTGCCGACGTCTCGGGCCTCGTCATGACCAAGCTCGACGGCACCGCGAAGGGCGGCGTCCTCGTGGCCCTCGCCGACCGCTTCGGCCTGCCGATACACGCGATCGGCGTCGGCGAGAAGATCGACGACCTCGCGCCCTTCGATCCCGAGGACTTCGCCCGCGCGCTCGTGGGTGTCGAGGCCTGACCTGCCCGATGACCCTCCCGGTTTCTTCATTGCCCAAATACCCTGGGGGTCCGGGGGTGAAACCCCCGGTCTCCGGGGCATGAGCGCCTGGCTCGTCTCGCTCGAAGGCACTCCGGCCGGGCACCATGTGGCGCTCGGTCTCGCACTCATGGCCGCCTTCCTGCACGCGCTCTTCGGCGCCCTGCAAAAGGGCCGCCACGACCCATGGCTCTCCCGCGCCGCGATCGACGCGAGCTACGCGATCATCGCCGCGCCCTTCGCGTTTCTCGTCGTGCCCTGGCCGGAGCCGCACATGTGGCCGATCTTCGCCGGCGCCTTCGTGATCCATGTCGGCTACAAGATCGCCCAGGCCATGACCTACAGCCGCGGCGCCTATGCGGTCGTCTACCCGGTGGTGCGCGGCACCGGCCCGTTCTTCGCGGTGATCGGCGCGGGCCTCCTCTTCGGCGAGCATTTCACCGCCGGGCAATGGGCGGGCGTCGGCGTCCTAATGGCGGGGATCTTCGGGCTCGCCATCTATAACCTCCGCACCATCACCGTCGACCGCGAGACGATGGTGCCCGCACTCGGGCTCGCGGTGCTGACCGGCGGCTTTGTCGCACTCTACACGACCTATGACGCCTACGGCATCCGCGCCACCGCCGATCCCTTCACCTTCCTCGCCTGGTTCTTCCTGATCGACGGCATCTTCATGCCGGTCTATACATGGCGGCGCTGGCGCTACCTGCCGACCTCGGAAATCGTCCCCCTTCTGCAAAGGGGTGTCATCGGCGCCTTCGTCGCCTATTTCAGCTTCGGGGCGATTCTCCTCGCGACGCGGATCGACAGCGTCGGCGAGGCGGCGGTGTTGCGCGAGACCTCGACGGTCTTCGCCGCCCTCATCGCCTGGGTGATGCTCGGCGACCGGGTCGGCCCGCGCCGGCTCGCATTGATGACCTTGATCGCCGCGGGCGCGGTGATCGTGAAACTGACAGGATAGGGCGCATGGCCGGCAGAAAGATCAATCCGTGGCTGAAACTCGGGCTCGAGATCGGTCCGGTCATCGCCTTCTTCGCCGCCTTCACGCGGCTCAAGGACCAGACCGTCACGATCGGCGGGACCGAATACGGCGGCTTCATCCTCGCCACCGCGGGCTTCGTGCCGCTTCTCATCCTGACCACGCTGATCCTCTGGCGCCTGACCGGGCGGCTCTCGCCGATGCAGGTCGCGACTTTGGTGCTGGTCGTCGTCTTCGGCGGGCTCTCGGTCTGGTTCAACGACGAGCGCTTCTTCAAGATGAAGCCGACGCTGATCTACCTCCTCTTCGCCGGAATCCTCGGCTGGGGACTGATGCGCGGCCAGTCCTATCTCGCGCTGGTCCTCGAGGAGGCGGTGCCGCTCGAACACGAGGGCTGGATGATCCTCACCCGCCGGCTCACCGCCTTCTTCGGCGGGCTCGCGGTCCTCAACGAGGTGATCTGGCGCACGATGTCGGACGCGGCCTGGGTCAACTTCAAGACCTTCGGCCTCACCGCGGCGATCTTCTTCTTCTTCATGGCACAGGGCGGCGTCTTCAAACGCTACGGGATCGAGGAGAAGGACGGGCGATGAGATCGGCGCCCACGGCGGGCGTGCATCACGCGGTCGCTCCGGACCGCCCGGTCCGTCTGAGAGATCTGCGCATCTGCCCAAACAGCGGAAGATGACTGATCAGGCTCAGTGACCCCGCCGAAGATCGGCCTAGGATGTCGTCTTTGAGAGGCAATCGGGTGTTCGCGCGAACCGCGCCGCCCTTGCCGGAGCGAGCAAATGGTGAAGCTCGGACACATTCCCGACGTGGGTGCAGCGCTTCTGCTGGGGCTCGTTGCGGCGCTTCAGCCGCTGCGCGCCCAGGAAAGCGGTACGTTGTTTGACCACGATTTCACGGTGCGCGTCATCCGCGCGCGTTGTGTGGCCTGCCACAGCCCGATCCTGATGATGGCGTTCGTCAACCGGTATGTCGAAAAGGCCGGATGCGACGAATTGACGAGCTTCCTCGCGAAACATCATGCGCCCGACGAGGAGGGGCGGGCGGCTATCGTCGAATTCTTTTCCAGGCTGCCTGTTTTCAATCGAACGCCGGCTACACCCGACGAACCTTAGGGCTGGCTGGCTGCTGAAACAGGATTTCCTGGGCCTTGCGGTCGGATTGCAGGTCGCTCCGCTTGTCGGCGGCCACAGCCATGCCGCGCTGGACGGCGGGGCGCGCGGCCATCATCTCGAACCAGCGCCGCATGTCGGGCTTGTCATCGAGCACCTGCTGCTGGAATTCCCAGCGCGCGGCCCAAGGGTAGATCGCGAAATCGGCGATCGAAAGGAAGTCGCCGGCGACGAACTCGTGCTGCCCGAGCTGGCGGTCGAGCACGTCGTAGAGCCGGGCCACCTCGCGCCGGTAGCGATCCTGGGCATAGGGCAGCACCTGCGGCGGATCGAACTTCGGCGCGTAGCCGAGGAAATGATGCGCTTGGCCCGCCATCGGGCCGAGGCCGCCCATCTGCCACATCAGCCATTCCTCGACGGCGATCCGCTCGCGCGCGGTCGTGCCAAGGAAACGGCCGGTCTTGCGCGCGAGATACATCAGGATCGCCCCGGATTCGAAGACCGAGACCGGGGCGCCGTCGGGCCCGTCCGGATCGACGATCGCCGGGATCCGGCCATTGGGCGAGATCGCGAGAAACTCCGGCGCGAACTGGTCGCCCTTGCCGATGTTCACGAGGGTGACGTTGTAGGGCAGGCCCATCTCCTCGAGGGCGATGGTGATCTTCCGGCCGTTCGGCGTGGTCCAGTAGTAAAGCTCGACAGCCCTGGTCATGCGCGGTTCCTTGGTCCGATGGACTCTATCTGGTCCGCGCCGCCAGGCCGATCAACGCGAAGGGGTATGTGCGCCGGCAAACAGACCGCCTCACTTGTAGTCGTTGAGCTGGTCGAGCATGGCGAGATGATGGCGCACCTTCCAGTAGCAGGAGGTTTCGGTCGGCTCGGTGCAGATCAGCCGGTGGCCATCGACGATCACCTTCCAGCGGGTGCCGGAGGCGTCGAGCGCCCGGATCGGATAGGTCTCGGGCCCGATCCGGATCTCGCCAAGGAGCTCCTCGGAGGGGGGCTCGGCAGGGGTGCAGGCGGCAAGCGCGATGGCAAGCAGGGTCGCGGCGGGGCGGGCGGTCGGTTTCGGCATCGGTCATCCTCCGGCTTCGGGCGCAGTTGAGCGCAACCCGGCGTGCGCCGCAAGCGGTCAGGCGGGCGCGGCGCGGTTGACCCGGGCGGCGGTTCGATGTAAAGGGCGCGCGTGGCGATTTGTACCGGATTGCGGGCCACGTTAAACATGCCGCTAAAGAGGTCGGAGGGTCGCGGCCCCCACCTGTTCCGGTGGGGGTTTTTTTGTTGCCGGAGGAACGGCCATGGACGACTGGAAGACACGCACGAAACTGATCCATGCGGGCGCGCGCCGCAGCCAGTACGGCGAGATGTCCGAGGCGATCTTCCTCACCCAGGGCTTCGTCTACGCGAGCGCCGAGCAGGCCGAGGCCCGCTTCATCGAGACCGGCCCCGACGAGTTCATCTACGGCCGCTACGGCAACCCGACCGTGCGCATGTTCGAGGAGCGCATGGCCGCGATCGAGGGCACCGAGGACGCCTTCGCCACCGCCTCCGGCATGGCCGCGGTCAACGCGGCGCTGACCGCGATGCTGAAGGCGGGCGACCATGTCGTCGCGGCGCGGGCGCTCTTCGGCTCGTGCCTTTATGTGCTGGAGACGCTCGGTCGCTTCGGAGTCGAGGTGACGTTGGTGGATGGCACCGATCTCGGCCAGTGGCGGTCGGCGATGCGGGAGGGCACCAAGGCGGTGTTCCTCGAATCCGTGTCGAACCCGACGCTCGAGGTGATCGACGTCAAATCGGTCTGCGAGATCGCCCATGCGGTCGGCGCGACCGTCGTCGTCGACAACGTCTTCGCGACGCCGACCTTCTCGAAGGCGGTGGAACTCGGCGCCGATGTCGTCGTCTATTCGGCGACCAAGCATATCGACGGCTCGGGCCGCTGCCTCGGCGGCGTGGTCTGCGGGTCCGAGGCCTATATCCGCAAGGTGCTTGAGCCCTATCTCAAGCATACCGGCGCGGCGATGAGCCCGTTCAACGCCTGGGTGATGCTGAAGGGGCTGGAGACGCTCGACCTCAGGGTGCGGGCGCAGGCCGCCAATGCGCTCGCCGTGGCCGAGGCGCTCTCGGGCCACGCGAAGCTCGAGCGGGTGATCTATCCGGGCCTGAAGGGTCATGCCCAGCACGATCTCGCGATGGCGCAGATGGGCGCGGGCGGCACCGTGGTGACGATCGAGGTGAAGGGCGGACAGGCGGCGGCGTTCCGGTTCCTGAACGCGCTGGAGATCGTGAAGATCTCCAACAACCTCGGCGACGCGAAGTCGATCATCACCCATCCGGCCACGACCACCCATCAGCGGCTGCCGGCCGAGCAGAAGGTGCTTCTCGGCATCACGCCGGGGCTGGTGCGGCTCTCGCTCGGGATCGAGGACGGCGGCGACCTGCTGGCCGACCTCACCCGCGCGCTCGACGCGGTCTGAGGTCGCGAAAACGTCACGGGTTACCGTGTAGGATTGGACAAGGGACGGCGTGATCCCGCATAATGGACCATCCCGCGCGGGGCCGGGGGTCTGAGGAACGTGCGATGAATTTCCTGGGCGATATCAATCCGGATCCGAACAAGGCCGAGGCAGAACGGGCCTTGGCGGTGCTGCGCGCCTGGGCGGAGCGTGCCGATCCGACCGAAGTGGCGCGGCTCGATCCCGCCATCGCGCGGCTTCTGCCGGGGCGCGAGGTCGGCAACTATCCCGACCTGTCGCGGACCTATCCCGACGGCTTCACGCCCGATGCCGAGTACCGCGCCTCGATGCCGGACTTGCAGAACGGACCGTCGAGCCTCATCGTCGGGGCGCAGGCGCCGATCCAGCATGTCGGCATCTCGAATTTCCGGCTGCCGATCGTGTTCCACACCCGCGACGGCGGCGATATCACGCTGGAGACCTCGGTCACCGGCACCGTCTCCCTGATCGGCGAGAAGAAGGGCATCAACATGAGCCGCATCATGCGGTCCTTCTATGCCCATGCCGAGCGGAGCTTCTCTTTCTCGGTCCTCGCAGCCGTGCTCGAGGATTACAAGAAGGACCACGACAGCGTCGACGCGCGGCTGATGATGCGGTTCTCCTTCCCGGCGCGTGTGCAGTCGCTGCGCTCGGGGTTGACCGGCTGGCAGTATTACGACATCGCGCTCGAACTGATGGAGCGCGAGGGGCGGCAGAAGCGGATCACCCATCTCGACTACGTCTATTCCTCGACCTGCCCCTGCTCGCTGGAGCTTTCCGAACATGCCCGCCAGGCGCGCGGCCAGCTCGCCACGCCGCATTCGCAGCGCTCGGTGGCGCGGCTCTCGGTGGTGGAGGAGGGCGGCAAGCGGCTCTGGTACGAGGACCTGATCGACCTCGCCCGCGCGGCGGTGCCGACCGAGACCCAGGTGATGGTGAAACGCGAGGACGAGCAGGCGTTTGCGGAACTCAACGCCGCCAACCCGATCTTCGTCGAGGATGCGGCTCGCAGCTTCGCCGAGCGGCTGCTGTCCGACGACCGGATCGGCGACTTCCGCGTGGTGGCGAGCCACCAGGAAAGCCTGCATTCGCACGACGCCGTCTCGATCCTGACCGAGGGGCCGACCTTCGTCGCCGAGAGCATCGACCCGCGGCTCTTCGCCTCGCTGCACAGGCCGGGCTGACCCCCGTTTTATCGGCGAAAAATCGAGTCCCGGATCAGCCGGGCGGAGTCAGGCCGGTCAGCAGTTTCGCCATCAATGCGCCAAACTGCTCCTGCTCCCCGGGGCTCAGGGCCGCGAGGATGCGCGTCTCGTTGGCGGAGTGGGCGGGCAGGGCGCGTTCGATGACCTCGCGCCCCTTGGCCGACAGCGCAACGAGGGTACCGCGCCGGTCGGCCGGGTTGGGCCGTCTTTCGACGAGTCCCGACCGTTCTAGCCGGTCGAGCCGCGCGGTCATCCCGCCCGACGACAGCATCGTCACCCCGTAGAGCTCGGTCGGCGTCATCTCGAAGGGCGCGCCCGACCTGCGGAGCGCGGCCAGAACGTCGAACTCGCCGTCCTGAAGCCCGAACTCCGCGAAGAGCGGCACGAGGTGGTCGCGGCGGATCACCAGCGCCAGTTCCGACAGCCGCCCGAGAATCTCCATCGCCCGGAGGTCGAGGTCCGGCATTTCGCGCGCCCATTGCGAGACCGCGAAGGCGGCGCGATCCATTTGTCTTGACATCAAGATACTTTTCGTTGAGTTTGTTTGCGGAAAGATATTATCCTGTCTCGGAGTGGATGCAAATGGCGGATGCCGTTCATGGCGCGGGCGCGATGCCCGGCGCCGAAGGGCCGGGCGTTGCGGTGCTGGCGCTTCTCGTCGCGGTCGGGTCGCTCATCGCGACCGCGGTGGCGCTGTCGAAGCTCGCGGCGGCAGCGGGGGCGCCGATGCTCGGCTATCTTGCGGCGGTCTGGCTCGGGGCGGGGCTGATCCTCGCGGTTCCGGTGACGCTCCGGCGCGGGGTTTCGGGGCTCGGCCGGCTTGTCCCCTACGGGCTCGGCGCGGGGGGGCTCATGGCCCTGCCGAGTGCGATGGGCTATCTCTCGGTCGTCCATGTCGGCGCGGGATACATCTCGCTCACTTTCGCCTTCCCGGCGCTCTTCACCTGGCTCATCGCGCGCGGACTCAGGATGCAGGCCGTGCGGCCGGGGCAGGGGGTAGGGGTGCTGGCCGGGCTCGCCGGCGGTATGCTTCTGGCCTCGGGCAAGCTCGCCGGGAGCGGTGGGCCGGATGGCGGCGCGGTCTGGGTGGCGCTCGCCTCGGCGATTCCGGTCGCGCTCGCGCTCGGCAACATCTTCCGCAGCCGCTACTGGCCCGCGGGCGAAGCCCCGCTGACGCTCGCGGCCTTGTCGGTGCTGCTCGGCGCAGCACTGGTCGTACCCGCTGCCGCCTTATCGGAGGGCAATGCACTCGCCCGGCTCTGGCAAGAGCCGTTCCTTCTCCTCCTCACGCTTGCCGGGGCGCTCACCGTGGCCGCGCAATACTTGCTCCAGTTCCGTCTCCAGCAAACCGCCGGGCCGGTCTACATGAGCCAGATCGGCACCGTCGCGGCAGTGGCGGGCGCGCTGATCGCCGTGCTGGCACTGGCCGAGAGTCTGCCCGCCTTTTTCTGGCCCGCCGCGACGATGATCGCGGCCGGTACCGTGGTCTTCCACCGTGCGGCGGGCCGGTCCCGCGCCTGAGGCATATTGACAGTTCGGCGCGGCGCGCTCATGGCTCGCCGCGTCATGGTCGATCTGCGCCCCGTCGGTTATGTGCTCGGACTCATCGTCACCGCGCTCGGGGCGACGATGGTGGTACCGTTCCTCACGGACTACTATCTCGGCGACGGCAATGCTCATGCCTTCAGCGCGGCCGCGCTGGCCTGCCTGATCTGCGGCGGGCTGACGGCGCTGGCCTGCCAGAACCACGCGAGCCAGAGCCTGTCGGTGCGGCAGGGCTTCCTGCTCACCGTCGGGATCTGGCTCGCGGTGCCGTTCTTCTCCGCCCTGCCGCTGATGATCGGCGCGCCCGAGGTGAGCCTCCTCGACGCCTATTTCGAGGCGGTCTCGGGCATCACCACCACCGGCGCCTCGGTCTTCGTCGGGGTCGACGACCTGCCGGCGGGCGTACTGGTCTGGCGGGCGATGCTGAACTGGCTCGGCGGGCTCGGCATCGCCTTCATCGCGATGATCTTCCTGCCGGTGATGCGGGTGGGGGGCATGCAGTTCTTCCGCTCGGAGGGCTTCGACACCTTCGGCAAGGTGCTGCCACGCGCCACCGACATCGCGGGGCAGCTCTTCTTCGTCTACTCCGGCCTCACGGTCGCCTGCATGCTCAGCTACCACCTCGCCGGCATGGTCTGGTTCGAGGCGATCCTGCACGCGCTCGCCACGATCGCGACGGGCGGCTTCTCGCCGCGCGCGGCCTCGTTCGTCGGTTATCCGCCGGCGGTGGAGTATACCGCGGCCCTCTACATGGTGCTCGGCAGCCTGCCCTATATCCGCTACGTCCAGCTGGTGCGCGGCAGCGCCACGCCGCTCTGGCGCGACGCCCAGGTGCGCGGCTATCTGCGCTGGATCGCGATGGCCGTGGGGGCGGTCACCCTCTGGCGGGTGGCGAGCTCTGACCAGGGGGTCGAATCGAGCTTCCGCGAGGCGCTCTTCAACCTCATCTCGGTGATGTCCTCGACCGGCTTCGGTTCGGGAAGCTTCGTCGGCTGGGGCAGTTTCGCGATGATCGTGGCGATGTGGATCGGCATCATCGGCGCCTGTTCGGGGGCGAGCGCCGCGGGGCTGTCGGTGTTCCGCGTGCAGGTGATCCTCGCCGCACTCCGGGCCGAGATCGCCCGCATTCATGCCCCGCATCGGATCGCGCCGGTTCGCTACGAGGGGCGGACGGTCGAGAAGGACACGATGGACGCGATCATCCTCTATCTCGGCGCCTATATCATCACCTTCGGGGTCATCGCCGTGCTGATCATGCAGACCGGGGTCGACTTCGAATCCGCGATCTTCGCCTCCTGGACCTCGATCGGCAACATCGGCTACGGCTACGGCCCGATGGTGGCCGAGACCGGCACCTTCATCGACTTCCCCGACCCGGCCAAGGCGCTGATGATCCTCGCGATGATCATGGGGCGGCTGTCGCTTCTGTCGGTCTTCGTGGTGCTGCTGCCGCGGTTCTGGGAGGCCTGAGCGGGCCGCCGCTTGACAGGCGCCGGGCGGCGGGCCAAGGCTCCGGCATGCACGATCTGCGCCCCGTGGGATATGTCATCGGCCTCCTTGCCGCCGTTCTCGGGGCGACGATGGCGGTGCCTATGGCGGTCGATCTGGCCTATGACAACGGCCACTGGCAGGCTTTCCTGCAAAGCGCGATCATCACGATCATCATCGGTGCGGCGCTGGCGATCGCCTGCGCGAGCGGCGTCGGCCCGCGGCTGACGCTGCAGCAGAGCTTTCTCCTGGCCACCGGGGTCTGGGTCGCGCTGCCGCTGTTCGGGGCGCTGCCGTTCCTCTTCGGCGCCACCGGGGCGCGGCCGGTCGATGCCGTCTTCGAGGCGATGTCGGGGCTGACCACGACCGGGGCCACGGTCTTCGTCGGGCTCGACGACTTTCCCGAGGGGCTCCTGTTCTGGCGCTCCATGCTGCAGTGGTTCGGCGGCGTCGGGATCATCGTCGTCGCGATGGTGTTCCTGCCCGAGCTGAAGGTCGGCGGCATGCAGATCTTCCGCTCCGAAGGCTTCGACACCGGTGGCAAGGTGCTGCCGCGGGCAGCGCAGATCGCGGCGCAGATCATGGCGATCTACGTCGCGCTGACGCTGGCCTGCGGGCTTGCCTATGCCAGCGTCGGGATGACCGGCTTCGAGGCGGCCAACCACGCGATGACGACGCTCGCGACCGGCGGCTTCTCGACCTCGGATGCCTCGTTCGGGCTTTTCCAGGGAGCGCCGGAATACGTCTCCTCGGTCTTCATGATCATCGCGAGCCTGCCCTTCGTGCGCTACATCCAGCTCGTCGCCGGCAGCACCCGGCCGCTTCTCCGCGATCCCCAGGTGCGCGGCTTCGGCTGGACGCTCGCGGCCCTCGTCGCGGTGATCTGGTCCTATCGCGTCTTTGTCCGCGGCGACGGGCTGGAGCATGCCTTCCGCGAGGCCCTGTTCAACGTCACCTCGATCATCACCGGCACCGGCTATGCCAGCGTCGACTACCAGCTCTGGGGCCATTTCCCGATCGCGCTGTTCTTCTTCATCGGCCTCATCGGCGGCTGCGCGGGGTCGACCTGCTGCTCGGTGAAGATCTTCCGCTACCAGCTTCTCATCGCCGCGGTCGAGGCGCAGATCCGCCGCATCCACTCGCCGAACGGGGTCTTCACGCCACACTACAACGGCCAGCCGGTGACCGAGGAGGTTCTGTCCTCGGTCATGGCCTTTCTCGGGCTCTTCGTGGTCACGCTCGGGCTGGTCGCGGTGGCGCTGGGCATGACCGGGCTCGACTTCATCACCTCGGTCTCTGGCGCGGCCACCGCGATCGCCAATATCGGACCGGGCCTCGGCGAGATCATCGGCCCGGCCGGCAATTTCGCCGCGATCAACGACGTGGCGAAATGGATCCTGACGGTGACGATGCTGCTCGGCCGGCTCGAACTCCTTGTGGTGCTGGTCCTGTTCCTGCCGCGGTTCTGGCGGATCTGAGGCTCAGGGCCAGCAGGAGACGAGCACCGTCATGTCGCGGCCGAGCATCGTCAGGTCCTCGGGCGCGAGTTCCGGCGGGGTGCCCGCTGCCGCGGGCTCGGCGGGCGCGAGCCCGGCCGCGGCCAGCGCGCTGCGGATCGCCTCGGCCCGGATCGCGATGCCGACATCGTCCGGCAGCACCCGCCCGGCGTCGGAGCCGCGCGGCAGGAGCATGCCGATCACCCCGCCGGTGGCGTCGAGGACCGGGCCGCCGGCGTCGCCTGCAAGCGTCGTGACCGAGAGCCGCGCCTTCGTGGCCTCGCCCTGCAGGCCGCTGAGATCGGCGAGCGTGCCGAAGCTCAGCACCGCGTCGTCGAGCGCGCCCTCGTAGGAATAGCCCGCCACCGCGATCTCGGCCCCGACCCGCGCCGGACGGTCGGCAAAGCGCGCATGGGCGCGCGGCGCCAGCGGCTCGCGCGGCTTGAGGACCGCGAGCCCGAGCCCGGCATCGCGCAGCACGGTCTCGGCCGGCTTGTCGCTGCCAAGCGTGACCCGCCCGCATTCGGCCAGAACCTCGTCTGTAGTCGCGACAAGGCCGGTGGCGCTGACGTAGAAGCCCGAGCGCGCGCGGATCGGCTTGCGGACCTCGAGCCCGGCCATCAGGGCGGCATGGTCCTCGGCAAGGCCCGCGCCCGTCGTCTCGTCGAGCGTGGCGCTGCCGAAGGGCCGGAACGAGGCCTTCATCGCCTCGAGCGCCTTCGCCGCTTGCGCGCCATCCTCGGGCTTCCAGGCCAGCGTGAAGCCGCGGATCACCCCGCCGGCAAGGTCGGCCTGGGTGTAGGACTCGACCCTGTCGTTCTTGCCGGTGAGCACGAAGGAGGTTCGGCCAAGCTGGCGCTCGCCGCCGAGGGGCACGACCTCGAGCGTCTGCATCATGTCGTAGAGCCCCGCGAGCGACCGCTCGTCGCCGGGCTGCGAGATCAGGAGCGCGCGAAAGCCCGATCCGTCCTTCTCGCGGTACTGGACGAAGGGCGGCTGGTAGCGGTCGAACTCGACCAGCGCGGCGGGCAGGGTGACTTCGATCCCGGCCTCCTCCTCACGGATCGCCTCGAGCCCGAGGGCGGTGCGCTCGGTCTGGAAGGTCTCGATGAGCGTGGCGCGCTGGGCGGTGGTTAGGATGCCAGTCGGCTGGTAGCCCTGCGCCGACTGCCAGGCGGCCATCGAGTTGCGGGTGCCGGCACCGAAGGCGCCGTCGATCGCGCCGGCATAGACGCCCTCCCACTTGAGCGCCTCCTGGATCAGCTGGCGATCCTCGGGCGCGAGAAGGGATTCGGAATAGCGCGCCTCGGCCGGGCTTTCGTCGGACAGGGCCTCCGGGGTGGCCGCGGAGGGCGCCGTCGGCACGGCGGGCGCGAGGGCCGCCGCACCGGTCGGCCAGAACCGCTCGCGGTAGCGGTTGCTGAAGGCGATGTAGCTGTCACCGGGGATCAGCCGCTCCTGCTTGAGAAGCCGGAGCTGGCGGTCCGCCTCGGCGGCGTCGAACGGCCCGAGCGCGATCGCGTACCAGCCGGTCGGCAGCGCGAAGCCATTGACGTTCGGGAAGACCCCCGAATAGGCGCGGGCGCGTTCCTCGCCCTCCTGCCTGGTCGGCTGCGCCTCGATCTGGACCCAGACGTCCTGCGCCACGGCCGCGACCGACGCCGCGAACCAGATCACCATTCCCACCAGCCAGCCCGCAAGACGCATGCGCTCAACCCCTTCCACGTTTCTTATCGGAACGAATCCGCCCCCGAACCTAGCAGGCTCACCCGCCGCGTCACGCCACAATCGCCCCGGCGCCGATTGACCGCCCCGCGGCTGTTGCCTATTGAGAACGCGTTTTTACGCCCGAGAAGGCCCGACATGACCGCGACCGCCCCCCGTTCCTTCCAGGAAATCATCCTGCGCCTGCAAACCTACTGGGCCGGCAAGGGCTGCGCGGTGCTGCAGCCCTACGACATGGAGGTCGGCGCGGGCACCTTCCATCCGGCCACCACGCTGCGCGCACTCGGCTCGCGCCCCTGGGCCGCGGCCTATGTCCAGCCCTCGCGCCGCCCGACCGACGGGCGCTACGGCGAGAACCCGAACCGTTTGCAGCATTATTACCAGTACCAGGTGCTGATCAAACCCTCGCCCGCGAACCTGCAGGAGCTCTATCTCGGCTCGCTTGCCGCGATCGGGATCGACATGGGCCTGCACGACATACGCTTTGTCGAGGACGACTGGGAAAGCCCCACCCTCGGTGCCTGGGGGCTTGGCTGGGAGGTCTGGTGCGACGGGATGGAGGTCAGCCAGTTCACCTATTTCCAGCAGGTCGGCGGCCACGACTGCAAGCCGGTCTCGGGCGAGTTGACCTACGGGCTCGAACGGCTCGCGATGTATGTCCTTGGCATCGACCATGTGATGGACATGCCGTTCAACGATCCCGCGAGCCCTATCCCGCTGAAATACGGCGACATCTTCCGCCAGACCGAGCAGGAATACTCGCGCTGGAACTTCGACCAGGCCGATACCGAGATGCTGCTCCAGCACTTCAAGGACGCCGAGGCCGAATGCGAGCGCATCCTTGCCGCCGGGGAGACCGACGGTGCCGGGCGCCGCATCGTCATGGCGCATCCCGCCTATGACCAGTGCATCAAGGCTTCGCACCTCTTCAACCTCCTCGACGCGCGCGGCGTGATCTCGGTGACCGAGCGGCAGGCCTATATCGGCCGGGTCCGCGCGCTCGCCAAGAAATGCGCCGATGCCTTCGTCACGACCGAGGCGGGCGGCGCCTCGGAAGGCCGGGCGGCGTGAACGGAAAGATCGTCGCGGGGTTCATCGTGGTCACGGCGCTTCTGGCGGGCATCGCCCTCTACTACATGCAGGAATACGCGTTCTACGCGCCGGTCGAGCCCGCCTCGGCCGCGGCCGAGATCCGGCTGACAGCGCTCTCGGGCGCGGTGGAAGCCCTGCCGACCGACGCCTTCGAGGGGATCGACGCCGAGAGCTCGCCCCTGCGTTTCCGCGCCTGCTTCCACACGCCCCTGTCGCTCGCCATGCTGACCGAGACCTTCGCGGACTACCCCGGCGCCGAGCCGCTGATCGGCCCGCGCCAGTTCCCCTGCTTCGACGCCGAGCGCATCGGCGCCGACCTGAACTCCGGCGCGGCGCTCGCCTTCCTGTCGGAAAAGAACATCCACCCCGGTGTCGACCGCGTCGTCGCGGTCTATGCCGATGGCCGGGCCTATGCCTGGCACGAACTGAACGAAAGCGCGGAGAAGTAAATGGCCGATCTCCTCATCGAACTCTTCTCCGAGGAAATTCCCGCCCGGATGCAGGCGAAGGCCCGGACCGATCTGAAGGCGCTCGTCACCGACGGGCTCGTCGCGGCGGGGCTGACCTACGCGGGGGCGCATGCGCTCTCGACGCCGCGCCGGCTGGTGCTCGCCATCGACGGGCTGACGGCGGAAAGCCGCGCGGTGCGCGAGGAGCGCAAGGGCCCGGCGACCACCGCGCCCGAGCAGGCGGTGCAGGGCTTCCTGCGCTCGACCGGGCTGACGCTGGATCAGCTTGAGGTGCGCGACGCCGGCAAGGGCCAGGCCTATTTCGCGGTGATCGAGAAGCCGGGGCGGAAAGCCGCGGAGATCGTCGCCGAGGTGCTGGAGGCGACGGTCCGCAATTTCCCCTGGCCGAAGTCGATGCGCTGGGGCTCGGGGGCCTTGCGCTGGGTCAGGCCCCTGCACTCGATCCTCTGCCTTCTCTCCGACGAAAGCGGGGCCGAGGTCGTGCCGCTCGACATCGACGGCATCCACTCTGGCAACGCGACGCGCGGCCACCGCTTCCTCGCACCGGAGGCGTTTTCGGTAAACTCCTTCGAGGATTATGCGGCGAAGTTGAAGCGCGCGAAGGTGATGCTCGACCCCGAGGAGCGGGCCGGTCACATCTGGCACGACGCCACCAACGCCGCCTTCGCGGCGGGGCTCGAGGTGGTCGAGGATCGTGGCCTTCTGACCGAGGTTGCGGGGCTCGTCGAATGGCCGGTGGTGCTGATGGGCCGGATCGGCGAGGAGTTCCTCGGCCTGCCGCCCGAGGTGCTGCAGACCTCGATGAAGGAGCACCAGAAGTTCTTCTCCTGCCGCAACCCGAAGACCGGCCGGATCGAGGGCTTCGTCACCGTCGCCAACAACGACCCCGCCGACCACGGGGCGACGATCCTGAAGGGCAACCAGAAGGTGCTCTCGGCCCGTCTCTCGGACGCGAAATTCTTCTGGGAGAACGACTTGCGGACGGTTCGTGATGTGGGGCTCGAAGGCATGGCCGAGGGGCTGGCCCACGTCACCTTCCACAACAAGCTCGGGAGCCAGAAGGACCGCATCGGGCGGATCGAGGCGCTGGCGCGCGAGATCGCACCGCTGGTCGGCGCCAAGCCCGACCTCGCGGCGGAAGCCGCGCGGGTCGCCAAGGCCGACCTGCAATCGGCGATGGTCGGCGAATTCCCCGAACTTCAGGGCACGATGGGCGTCTACTACGCCAAGGCCGCCGGCCTGCCCGAAGCGGTGGCCGATGCCTGCAAGGCGCATTACCAGCCGCTCGGCCCCTCGGACGCGGTGCCGACCGAGCCGGTCTCGGTCGCCGTGGCGCTCGCCGACAAGATCGACACGCTGACCGGCTTCTGGGCGATCGACGAGAAGCCCACCGGGTCGAAGGACCCCTTTGCGCTGAGAAGGGCGGCGCTGGGCGTGATCCGGTTGGTGTTGGGGAATGATGTGCGTGGAGGTGTTGCCTCTATCATTGAGCGTTGGTTTAAAAACGCGCTCCACATGCCTATTTCATATGGCCAAGTTCGACCGGATACTATGGTGTTGAAATCGCGGCCCACCTACCTTGATCGATTCGTCGAAGTTACCGGGTCGGGAGAGACTGACGATGGCGCCTTCTACGAAGACCATCGGGTTCTTTGGGAAGAGTTTGATCTTGTCGTTAAAGACCTCCTCGCCTTCTTCCACGACCGCCTCAAGGTCCATCTGCGCGACGAGGGCATCCGCCACGACGTCATCGACGCCTGCCTCGCCATGCCCGGCAATGACGACCTGACGCTTCTGGTGAAGCGCGCCGAGGCGCTCAGCGAATTCCTCAAGACCGATGACGGCGAAAACCTGATCCAGGGCTTCAAGCGGGCGAACAACATCCTGACGCAGGCCGAGGAGAAGGACGGGGTCGAATACTCGTTCGGCGCCGATCCGAAATTCGCGGAAGACGCGTCCGAACGCACGCTCTTTGCCGCCCTCGACAAGGCCGAGGCTGCCATCGCCCCGGCGATAGAGGCGGAGAACTTCGCCGCCGCGATGTCGGCGATGGCGTCCTTGCGCGCCCCCATCGACGCCTTCTTCGAGGCGGTGCAGGTCAATACCGACAACCAGGTGGTGCGGCGCAACCGGCTGAACCTGCTCTCGCGGATCCGGACGATCTGCCTCAGCGTGGCGGATCTCACAAAGCTGGAAGGGTGAGGCGCGCCCGGTCGATCTTCCGGTGGAAGATCGTCGGCGCCGAACGCCCGGAGCGCAAGCGATGGGCCGGTTGCATGTGGCACTCTCTCCCGGCCCGCCGCCTGCGCGGCGCGCGTTCGCGGCTTCAATCGCTCCACCGGAGCGATCGGTCGGGCCCTGCGGCCCGACCGCCGCTCACCCTTCCGCCGTGAACTGCGCCGCCGCCACCGTCCAGCCCTGCGGTCCCTCGACCAGAACCGCCGAGAGGATCGCGCCGACCCGGCCCGCATCGGAGCCGTCGGCATTGAGAATGCCCGAGAGCACATAGCGCTGCATGAGCTGCGCCACGCCCGGCGCGACCATGCGCAGCTTGGTGCGTCCGGTCACCAGCTTCGCGCGCGCGAACGCGCCGGCCATCTCGCCCGCGAGCGTCTCTTCGACGGCCTTGCGACCCTCGGCCCAGTGGCCGGTCAGCGTGAGGAAATCCGCGTCCTCGGCGAAAAGCGCGGCGATGGCCTTCGCGTCTCGCACCGCCCAGGCATTGGCGAAGGCGCGGACGAAGGTTTCGGGGGCGGACAGCGTCATTGGCTCACCTCGACCACCTTGCCGGGGTTGAGGATGCCGTCGGGGTCCAACGCCCGCTTGATCCGCGCCATGACCTCCCAGGCCGCGCCATGCTCCATCTCCATCAGATCCTTCTTGCCCATGCCGACGCCATGTTCGCCGGTGATCGTGCCGCCGAGCCTCAGCGCCCGTTCCGCCATCCGGTGGGCGAGCGCCTTGGCGGCCTTCAGTTCCGCCGCGTTGTCGCGCTCGATCAGCAGCACGGAATGGAAATTGCCGTCCCCGACATGGCCGATGATCGGCCCGGTCAGGCCGCTCTCGGCGATATCCGCCCGCGTTTCCCGCACCGCCTCGGCGAGACGCGAGATCGGCACGCAGATGTCGGTGACAAGGCCCATCGAACCGGGACGGAAGGCGAGGCAGGCCGGGTAGGCGCCATGCCGCATCTTCCAGAGCCGGTTCCGGTCCTCGGTCGTGGTCGCCCAGTCGAAATGCGCCCCGCCCATCTCTGCAACGATCTCCCCGAACCGTTTCGCGTCCTCGGCGGCAGAGAGCTCGGAGCCATGGAACTCGACCATCAGATGCGGTTTTTCCGGCAGGTCCGTGCCATTCGCGGCGTTGAAGACGGTAGCACCCGTCTCATCCACGAACTCGATCCGGGCCATCGGGATGCCCATCTGGATCGTCGCAATGACGGTCCGGACCGCCGCCTCGAAATCGTCGAAGGCGCAGACGGCGGCCGAGATCGCCTCGGGCTGGCCGTGGAGCTTCAGGGTCAGTTCGGTGATGATGCCGAGCGTGCCCTCGGAGCCGACGAAAAGCCCGGTAAGGTCATAGCCGGCCGAGGATTTACGCGCGCCCGAGCCGGTGCGGATGACGCGGCCATCGGCCAGCACGACCTCGAGCCCCATGACATTGTCGCGCATCGTGCCGTAGCGCACCGAGGTGGTGCCGGAGGCGCGGGTCGCGGCCATGCCGCCGAGCGAGGCATCGGCGCCGGGATCGACCGAGAACATCAACCCGGTCGCGCGCAAATCGGAGTTCAGCGCCTCGCGGGTGAGCCCCGGCTGGACGATCGCCTGCATGTCCTCGGCGCGGATCGCGAGGACCCGGTTCATGCGGCTCATGTCGAGGCTGACCCCGCCCCGGACCGCGAGCGCGTGGCCCTCGAGCGAGGTGCCGGTGCCCCAGGCGGTGACCGGGCAGCCGAGCCTCGCACAGGTGGATATGATACGGGAGACCTCCGCGCTCGTCTCCGGGTAAGCCACCGCGTCGGGCGGCGTTTCGGGAAACCAGGTTTCGCTCCGGCCATGAGCTTCGCGTTCGGGCTTGGACCGCGCGAGGCGATCTCCTAAGAAGGAAGCAAGTTCGGCAAGTGCTGTGTCGTGGGGCATCTGGACCTCGGGACGGGCGCCGGGACCCTAGGCCAAGCGGGCGGGCCGGGGAAGCCCTGACGGGGACGGCTCGCGGAAAAGTGCCGGGTGGAAGACGATACTCCGAACTGGATCGGCCGCCAGGCCGCCGCGATCCGCGCCGAAGCGGCACGGGGGCTCGCGGTGATGCGGACGAAGGGGCCGAGCCAGGTCCAGTTCTGGTTCATCGCGCTGGCGATCGGGATCGCGGCCGGCACCGCCGCGCTCTTCTTCCGCAAGGGGATCGGCTGGCTCCAGACCTTCCTTTACGGCAGCGATGACATTCGCCTCGCCTCGGTCGCGGGGGAGCTGCCGTGGTGGTGGGTGCTGACGGTGCCGATCCTCGGCGGGCTCGTGGTCGGGCTGATCCTCGACCGGTTCACGCCGGACGGGCGGGTAAGGGCGGTTGCCGACGTCATCGAGGGCGCGGCGCTGAAGGAGGGGCGGGTCGAGCAGCGCGCGGGGCTCGCCTCGGCGGCGGCCTCGCTGATCACGCTCGGCTCGGGCGGCTCGTCGGGGCGCGAGGGGCCGGTCGTGCACCTCGCGGCCGTGATCTCGACCTGGGTTTCGGACCGGATCGGCGCCAACGGCATCACCGGGCGCGACCTTCTGGGCTGCGCGGTGGCGGCCGCCGTCTCGGCGAGCTTCAACGCGCCAATCGCCGGGGCGATCTTTGCGCTCGAAGTGGTTCTTCGGCACTTCGCCGTCCATGCCTTCGCGCCGATCGCCATCGCCTCGGTCGCGGGCACGGTGATCAACCGGCTGGAATTCGGCGGCGTCACCGAGTTCATGCTGCCGGAGGAGGGCGGGCTCGCCTTCTATGTCGAACTGCCGGCGTTCCTGCTCCTCGGCCTCGTGTCGGGGCTGGTGGCGGCGGTGCTCATGCGCTCGGTGATCTTCGCCGAGGACATCGGCAACCGGGTGCAGACTGCGACCGGGCTCCCGCGCTACCTGCGGCCGATGCTGGCGGGCGCGGTCCTCGGCGCCATCGCGATCCCGTTTCCCCACATCATCGGGGTCGGCTACGAGACGACGGCGGCGGCGCTCACCGGACAGATCGGCCTTTCGACCGCGATCATCTTCGCCATCGTCAAGGTCATCGCGGTGGCGGTAACGATGGGCGGGCGGATGGGCGGCGGCATGTTCTCGCCCGCACTCGTCGTGGGCGCGTTGACCGGGCTCGCCTTCGGCCTGATCGCGACCGGCGTCCTGCCGGACGTGTCGGGGGCGGAGACGGTCTACGCGCTCGCCGGCACCGGCGCGGTGGCGGCGGCGGTGCTGGGGGCGCCGATCTCGACCACGCTGATCGTCTTCGAGCTGACCGGCGACTGGCAGACCGGGCTCGCGGTGATGACGGCGGTATCGCTGTCGACCGCGCTCGCCTCGCGGCTCGTTGCCCGGTCCTTCTTCCTGACCCAGCTCGAACGGCGCGGCGTGCATCTCGCGGCCGGTCCGCAAGCCTATCTCGCCGAGACGATCCGGCTCGCGACGATCCTGCGCCCGGTGGATCATGCCCGCGCGGCCCCGGAGGCGGCCTGCAGGGACCTGATCGGGCAGGGCGTCGTCCTTGGGGCGACGCAGACACTCGAGACGGCGTTGCGGCTCTTCGAGAAGACCGGGGCGGATTTCGTGCCGATCACGAAGCCGGATCCCGAGACCGGCGAGCCTGTGCTGCTCGGCGCGGTCTTTCAGACTGACGCGCTCAGGTCCTATGCGGCCGCGCTTGCCGACACCGCGGCCGAGGAGCACAGCTGATCGGGTGAACCCGAATTTTCTGCGAAAGTTCGTTGATTTTTCGCAGAAAAATCGTGGTCAGAGCCGCTCGACCGTGACCTTGTCGGGGGCAAAGGCGAGATGGCCGGCGATCGCCTCCATCCCGGCGGCCGGGGTTTCGTAGCTCCACGCCGCGTCGGCGATGGGGCCGCTCTTGGCGGCAATCGTGTAGTGGCTCGCCGTGCCTAGGACGGGGGAGGCCGTCTGTTTTTCGCTGCGGTCGAGGAAGGCCATGGCGATATCGTCGCGCGGAAAGTAGATCACGGGCGCGCCGCCGGGACCGCTGAGTTCGAGCGCGCGGGCGCTCTCGCCGATAACCGCCCCGGCGGCTCGAACGACCCAGGTGCCCTCCGCCATGTAGATCCGCATCTGGTCTGTCATCTCATACCTCCATCTGGCCCGATCGGGGCCCAATTCTCGCCGAACAGTCCTTCAGGAATATGTCAGACCGGTTTCGTCGCCGTCGCGAGCCAGTCGCGCGCGGGCGCCGAGACTCGCGGACCGATCCGGGCCGCGACCTCCGCGTGGTAGGCATTGATCCACGCCCGTTCGGCCCCGGTCAAGGCCTGGGCGTCGATCAGGCGCAGATCTATCGGCACGAAGGTCAAGGTGCGGAACGTGAGCATCTTGCGATGGGCGTCGCCACCCGGCAGGGGCGGCGCCTCCTCAACCAGGATCAGGTTCTCGATCCGGATGCCGAAGGCGCCCTCGCGGTAGTAACCGGGTTCGTTCGAGAGGATCATGCCGGGCTCAAGCGGTACCTCGCCGGTTCGCGACAGGCGCTGCGGCCCCTCGTGGACCGAGAGATAGGCGCCCACGCCGTGGCCGGTACCGTGGTCGAAGTCATGACCGGCGAGCCAGAGGTTGTAGCGCGCGATGGAATCGAGATGGGCACCGGCCACGCCCTTCGGCCAGCGCAGGCGGGAGATCGCGATCATGCCCTGCAGCACGCGGGTGAAGGCGGCCCTGGCCTCGGGGTCCACCGGTCCCACCGAGACGGTGCGGGTGATGTCGGTCGTGCCGTCGAGATACTGGCCTCCGGAATCGATCACCACGATCTCGCCCGGCTTCAGCGGCCGGTTGGTCTCCTCCGTCACCCGGTAGTGCATGATCGCGCCGTTGGGGCCCGCGCCGCAGATCGTCTCGAAGCTGATCTCCTTCAGCGCGTTCGTCGCTCGGCGGAATCCTTCGAGCGCCCGGACCACGTCGATCTCGGTCAGCCCGCCCTGCGGCACCTCGGCGTCGAGCCAGGCGAGGAACTCGACCATCGCCGCGCCGTCCCTGAGATGCGCCTCCTCCATCCCGGCGATCTCGGCGGCGTTTTTCTTTGCCTTGGGCAGCAGGCAGGGATCGGCGCCCCAGGCGATCTCGATACCCGCGGTCTCGAGTTCCAGCGCCACCTGCAGGGGGGCGGTGGCGCGGTCGAGGCGGACCGGCCCGGTGAGGGTGCGCAGGGCCGGGGCGAGGGCTGCGGGCGGGCGCAGCGTGACGTCGGGGCCGAGATGGGCGCGGACCGCGTCGGAGAGCTTCTCGGGCGCGATGAAAAGCGTGAGCCGGCCGGTCGCGTGGAGGATAGCGAAGGCCTGCACGACCGGGTTCCGCTCGATGTCGGAGCCGCGGATGTTGAGAAGCCAGGAGATCGAATCCGGCAGCGTCAGCACCGCGGATTCCTGCCCCGCCGAGGCCAGTTCGGCGCCAAGCCGGATGCGCTTGGCCTCGGCCGTCTCGCCGGCATGGTCGAGGGGCTGGATCGCCACCGGCCCGAGCGGCGGCGCGGGGCGGTCGGCCCAGATCAGGTCGACGAAGTTGCGCTCTGGGCAGAGCGCAATGCCGCTGCCCTTGAGTGCGGCCTCGATCTCGTCGATCTCCTTTTTCGTGTGCAGCCAGGGGTCGAAGCCGATGCGGCCGCCGTCGGGAAGCTGGTCCTTGAGCCAGGCGCCCGGTTTCACCTCGGGCCAGGGAACCGGGGTGAAGGCCCCGGTATCGACCTGCGATTTCACCTGCGTCCGGTAGCGGCCGTCTATGAAAACCCCGGCGATTTTCCGCAGCGCGATGCAGAATCCGGCCGAGCCGGTGAAGCCGGTGAGCCAGGCGAGACGGGCGTCGGCGGGGGCGACGTATTCGCCCTGGTGGGCATCCGCGCGCGGCACGATGTAGCCGTCGAGACCGGCCTCGTCGATCACCGTGCGGAGGGCGGCAAGGCGGGGCGGGCCCTGTTCCGGGCGGGCGGTGGACTTGAAGCTCTGGAACATGGGCATTCTCCCCCCGCGCCGTCCGACAGGGGCGGCATGCGTCTGATTTGCGTCTGTCTTCCGTACAGCAAGCGTACAGCTTTCGTACAGACGCTCGTGAGAGGTAGGGGCGGGGCTCAGCCGGCCTTCTTCATCCCCATCACCCGCGCCCGCGCCCTGGGGTCGGTGTCGAACAGCGCGGCGAGCTGTTCGGTCATCGCGCCCGCCAGTTGCTCGACATCGGTGATCGTCACCGCGCGCTGGTAGTAGCGGGTCACGTCATGGCCGATGCCGATGGCGATCAGTTCCACCGCCTTGCGCTTCTCGACCATCGCGATCACGTCGCGCAGGTGCTTCTCGAGGTAGTTCGCCGGGTTCACCGAGAGCGTCGAATCGTCGACCGGCGCGCCGTCGGAGATCACCATCAGGATCTTGCGCTGCTCGGGCCGCCCGATCATCCGCCGGTGCGCCCATTCCAGCGCCTCGCCGTCGATGTTCTCCTTCAGGAGCCCTTCCTTCATCATCAGCCCGAGGTTGGGCCGGGTCCGCCGCCACGGCGCGTCGGCGGGCTTGTAGATGATGTGGCGCAGATCGTTGAGCCGCCCCGGCTGCGCCGGCCGCCCGGCGGCGAGCCAGCGTTCGCGGTTCTGGCCGCCCTTCCAGGCGCGGGTGGTGAAGCCGAGGATCTCGACCTTGACCTGGCAGCGTTCGAGCGTGCGGGCGAGCACGTCGGCGCAGATCGCCGCGATCGAGATCGGCCGGCCCCGCATCGAGCCGGAATTGTCGATCAGGAGCGTCACGCAGGTGTCGCGGAACTCGGTGTCCTTCTCGACCTTGAACGACAGGGGCGTCGTCGGGTTGGCGACGACGCGGGCGAGGCGGCCGGCGTCGAGGATGCCTTCCTCGCGGTCGAACTCCCAGCTGCGGTTCTGCTGCGCCTGCAGCCGCCGCTGGAGCTTGTTGGCGAGCCGCGAGACCGCGCCCTTCAGCGGTTCGAGCTGCTGGTCGAGATAGGCGCGCAAGCGTTCGAGCTCGGCCGGCTCGGCCAGGTCCTCGGCCTTGATTTCCTCATCGAAATCCGTGGTGTAGACGGAATAGTTCGGGTCGGCATCGGAATGCGGCGGAGGCGGGGGCGGTTCCAGCGGCGCCTCGCCCTCGGGCATCTCGGCCTCGTCTCCGTCCTCCATCTCGGCCATGTCGTCCATGGTGACTTCGGCCTGGGACTGGTCGTCCTGGTCGTCCTGGGACTGCTCGGGGCTGGCTTCCGATTCCTCGGATTGGTCCTCGCCTTCCTCGCTCTCGGGGCTTTCCTGCTCTTCCTCCTGCGCCTCGTCGCCCTCGGATTCGTCCTCCATGTCCGGGTCGTCGCCGAGCTGGTCGCCGTAGCCGAGATCCTTGATCACCTGCCGGGCGAGGCGGGCGAAGGCGGCCTGGTCGGCCAGTACCTCGTCGACATGCTCGAGCGTGCCGCCGGCCTGCTCTTCGATGAAGGGTCGCCAGAGCTCCATCACGTTCTGGGCGCCGCCGGGCATCTTGCGCCCGGTCGCGAGGTGACGGACGAGATAGCCCGCGGCCTGCGCCAAGGGCGCCTCCTGCGCCGAGCGGATCTGGGAATAACCCTTGCGCTCGGCCTCCGCGCCGATCTTGGCGTCGATATTGCCGAGCGTGCCGGGCATGGCCCGCGCGCCCACCGCCTCGCAGCGGGCGGTCTCCATCGCCTCGTAGAGATCGCGCGCCATCTGGCCCTGGGGCAGGTATTTCGCGGCCACCTTGGCGTCGTGGTGGCGGTGGCGGAGCGCGAAGGCGTCGGCCGTGCCGCGCGCGATCAGCACTTCCTCCCGCGTCATCCGGCGCGAGACCTGCGGCAGCCGCATCGTGTCGGCGGTCATGCCCGGCGGATCGACGGAATAGGAAACCGTCAGGTCCGGGTCGTCGGCCATCGTCTTGGTGGCCTCGGCGAGCGCCTTCTTGAACGGATCGGCGGGGTTGTCGGAGCGTTGGGTCATGGTTTTAAGTCAAAAAGCTTTACGCATATTTCTTTGTCTGCCTGCCAATCAGAACTGGCAAACGGGTTTTCGCCATTCTTCCCAAGTTCCTGATAAAACGTATAGTAGCCTGTCAACTTCTCGAGGTAGCCCGTAACGTGAGCCAAAATAAGATCTTCGCCAGATAGTCCCTTTTTTTCTAAAGATATTTTGGAGAATTTCTGGGCTGTCGAGCGCATAGCCTTGTACTTTTCAAGCGTCTGCTCATCCATGGCGTTTCCGCCTAGTTCAATGCTTGAATGGAACAGGGCAGCACATTGATGCGCAATTGCAAACTGCTCGGCGTCGCCGCGTTCTAATATTTGTTTAAGGTGTTCAAACTCGCTTGCAGAAGAGGAATTTGCGAAGATCGCTGAGAAAGCGCCCACCATCACAAGCCCTTTGATCAATCCCGACGACGTCCAGTACATCACCGGATGCTCTGGCTCGCCGCGCTCTCGGGGAGTTCCTCGTCGAAGCAGCGCTGGTAGAACTCGGCCACGGTCTGGCGTTCGAGCTCGTCGCACTTGTTGAGGAAGGTGAGGCGGAAGCCGTAGCCGGTGTTGCGGAAGATCTCGGCGTTCTGGGCCCAGTTGATCACCGTCCGGGGGCTCATCACCGTCGAGAGGTCGCCGTTCATGAAGGCGGTGCGCGTGAGGTCGGCGACGGTCACCATCTGGGAGATCGTCTTGCGGCCCTTCTCGGTGTTGTAATGCGGGTTCTTGGCGAGAACGATGGCGCTTTCGGCGTCGTGCGAAAGGTAGTTCAGCGTCGCCACCATCGACCAGCGGTCCATCTGCGCCTGGTTGATCTGCTGGACGCCGTGGTAGAGCCCGGTCGTGTCGCCGAGGCCCACGGTGTTCGAGGTCGCGAAGAGCCGGAACGAGGGGTGCGGCGTGATGATCTCGTTCTGGTCGAGGAGCGTCAGCTTGCCGTCATGCTCCAGCACCCGCTGGATCACGAACATCACGTCGGCGCGGCCGGCGTCGTATTCGTCGAAGACGATGGCGACGGGGTTGCGGAGCGCCCAGGGCAGGATGCCCTCGTGGAACTCGGTCACCTGCTTGCCGTCGCGGAGCTTGATCGCGTCCTTGCCGATGAGGTCGATCCGGCTGATGTGGCTGTCGAGGTTGACCCGCACGCAGGGCCAGTTGAGATGGGCGGCGACCTGCTCGATATGGGTCGACTTGCCGGTGCCGTGATAGCCCTGGATCATGACGCGCCGGTTGTAGGCGAAGCCCGCGAGGATCGCGAGCGTGGTGTCGGGGTCGAACTTGTAGGTCGGGTCGATCTCCGGCACGCGGTCGGTCTTCTCGGCAAAGCCCTTGACCTTCATCTCGGTGTCGATGCCGAAGACCTCCCGGACGGAGATTTCCTCGGTGGGTTTCGCTATCGTGTCGAGCATCTTGTCCGCCATGTCCTGACCGCGCGTCGGCCCCCGGACGCGCCACGGCGCTTTGATGGAGCATAACGTCCGGGCGTGCAAGAGCGGCGGCGAAATCCGGGCGTCCGATTGCGACATCACGCGATTGCGACCGGGTTTCGCGCAGGTTTTACCGCGTGGGAGGCGGTATCCGGGGCATGATCGGCCGCGACCGGGCAGTAGGGCCAAGGAGAGACGGGATGACGACACGCAGGGGAGCGCTGGCACTCGGCGCGGCGGGGCTGGCTTTCTGGGCCGGTGCCGGGCGGATCACGGCGGCCGAGAGCTTCGAGATCACGCGCAGCGAGGCGGAGTGGAGGAAGCTCCTGACCCCGGCGCAGTACCGGGTCTTGCGCGAGGAGGCGACCGAGCGGGCCTATACGAGCCCGCTCAACGACGAGAAGCGGGCGGGCACCTTTCACTGCGCGGGCTGCGACCTGCCGCTTTACTCGTCGGAAACGAAGTATGACAGCGGCACCGGCTGGCCCTCGTTCTGGGAGCCCTTGCCGGATGCGGTCGGCACGAAGCCGGACTGGGGGCTTCTCGGGCGGCGGACCGAGGTCCATTGCCGCCGCTGCGGCGGCCATCTCGGCCATGTCTTCGACGACGGGCCGAAACCGACCGGCAAGCGCTACTGCATGAACGGGTTGGCGCTGGTGTTCAGGGCGGCGTGAGCGGGGCGCGTTCCGCCTCGCGGCACAGCCAGCGCAGGAAGGTCCGCGCCGCCGCGCGGCCGGCGCCTTCCGCCGTCCGAATGTGGTAGATGCCGTAGCCGGGATCGGCAAAGAACGAGACCAGGGCGCCGCGGCGGATCTCCTCGGCGACGAAGGGCAGGGCGGTGTAGGTCACGCCCTCGCCGCGGCGCAGCGCCTCGATGATCAGGTTGCCCGGCATTTGCGAGACCGGCGGGCGCGCGGCGCCGGCGCCCTTGCGGCTCATCCAGTCCCGGACCTCGCTGGTGCCGAGTTCCTCGAGCCATGGCAGCGCGCCGAGATCCTCGGGCCGCGCGATGCGGCGCCCGGCGAGGAGCGCAGGGGCGGCGACGGCCGCCATGTCGGCGACGAGCACCGCCGTGGCATCCGGCGGCGCCCTTCCGCGCTCGGCGTAGCGGATGGCGACATCGACGCCGCCGGGGCGCGGCTCGATGATCTCCGAGGTCGGGATCAGGGTCAGTGCGATGCCGGGATGGCGGCGGCGGAACCCGGCGAGGCGGGGCATGAGCCAGCAGGTCGCGAAGGCCGGTGACATCGTGATCTCGACCGGACGCTGCCTCTCCGCCCCGGCGAGGCTGGAGACGGCGGCGTGAATGGTGCCGAAGCCCTGGGCAAGCGACCGGGCCAGATCGGCCCCCTCCGGGGTCAGGCCGACGCCGCGGCCGCGCCGCTCGACCAGGGCCGTGCCGAGCCGGTCCTCGAGCGCGCGGACCTGCTGGGTCACCGCCCCGTGCGACACCCCGAGCGCGCGTCCGGCCGCGACGAAACTGCCCGCTTCGGCCAGCGCGGCGAAGGCCCTGAGGCTGTTCAGAGGGGGCAGGTCGCTCCATTGCATCTGTCAGAAATCCTAACAGATGCGCAGAAGATCTGAATCGCTTTTTGACCGTGCCGCTGAAAGCATGGGCCGGGGAACCGATCCGGGGAGGCGGACATGGCTAGGACGATCCACGAGGGCGGCTGCATGTGCGGAGCGGTGCGGTACCGGCTGACGGGGCCGTTCACCTATTCGGCCCATTGCCACTGCCGGTCGTGCCAGCGCGCCGTCGGGGCGGGTGTCGCGACCTACACGGCGGTCGCGCCGGAAAACTTCGCGGTCACGCGCGGCGAGCTGACGGTCTACCGCTCGTCGCCCGGTGTCGAGCGGGGGTTCTGTTCCCGCTGCGGTACCTCGCTGACCTATGCCGGGGAGGACTGGACCGACACCGCGGTCATGTCCGCGACGCTCGACGATCCCGCGGCGGCCGTGCCGACCTCCAACGTCTACCTGGCACACCGGCAGCCCTGGGTCGCGCTGGACAAGCGCCTGAAGGCCTTCGATCGGTTCCCCTGAAACGCCACGCCAAGAAGGAGACGCATCATGGCCAAGACCTACAGCTATGCCTGCGCGGATTATCCCGGGATGGAGTCCTGTCCCGGCAAGGTGACGGCCGCCACCGAAGCCGAAGTCTGGGCGCTGATCGAAACCCATGCGCGCATCGCGCACGGCGAGGATTCCGGGGCCTGGAGCGTCGAGGACCGGCAGCAGATCGCAAACCTGATCGGGACCGCCGACCAGCCCTGAACCGCGACCGGGCCGACGAGGTTGGCAGGGTTGACGTGGGCGCGTGTCGGACCCCCATTGCGCGTCGCGGTAGAGCGGCGTGGCCTGGGCCGCCCGAAGGCATCGGCACGATCGCCGTGGAACGATCGCACCGATGACCCTGCAGGCCAAAAGTTGTCCCTGCCCACAGCCGGACGATCAACGCCGATCGTGGGTCAGGTATTTCAGCGAGCTTGCGTCCTGGTTATCGTTCGACGTGCTCCGGCGCCCGGTGCTGAGCCAGGCCGCGCAGTCCGGGCCGAGCTCCAGAAGCGCCCGGGCCTCGTAGCGCGCGCTTTCCGCCGCGCTCAGGACGGACTGCCAGCGTCCGTTCGTGCCCTTGTTGATGAAGGTCGGCGCGCCGCCCTCCCAGAAGGCGCCGCCGAGCGGCACGACGGATGGCGCATGGGCCTTCATGTAGTCGAAGCTGCAATGCTCGAGGATGGCATCCCAGTTCGCGGGGTCGATCCTGATCCCGAGGAAATCCGCGATCTTGCGGATTTCGCCCGGCATGTCGGCCTTCAGCGCCTCGAAATGCGTGAGATGCACGTTGGGCAGGTGGCGCACCGCCCACCAGGTCCGGATGTTGTCCCAGTAGGGCCAGAAGGGATGACCGTCCCGCCGCATCCAGTCGGTGAAGTAGTCGCGGACCGATGCGGGAGGGCGCCCGATCGCGGGGCCGACGCGGCCCGGCGTGTCGTTCAGCACCTCGTACCAGAAGTCGTTGGCAGTGGCGTGGTGGTTGTACATGCTCCACGCGACGTCGCGCCCGTCGCGGCCGATATAGATGTACCTGGCGCGCGGCGAGAAGACGAGCGCATCGACCGGCAGGTGGGTCTTGATGAAGCGCCGGTGGGTCTGCGCCTCGAGCGCGGCGAGCTTCTCCGCCCGCGCGGGCACGCGGAGGTCGAGCCACGGCGACATGGCGGCCACGTCGAGCCCCTCGGCGCCCGCAAAGATCAACTGGCTGACGATCTGCTGCGTCCAGGTCGTGCCGGACTTGGCGTAGGTCGAGATGACGATGTCGTCGTCGCGGAAACGGAAGTCGTTCCAGATCGTCGAATCCATGTGGTGATTGTGCATTTCCCGTGTCTTCACGGGGTAATAGGGGAAGTGGTAGGTCACGGTGTGTCCTCTCTCGGGGCGATGGCGCGGGCCGCGCCGGATAGAGGTTTTCTGCCGGGCCTGTGCAGAATCGGGAATTCGGGATAATGATGAACCGTTCTGCATTTCTGCAGTGGCCGGCATGTTCGACTGGAACGACGTCCGCCTGTTTCTCGCCGTGGCCGGGGCCGGATCTACCCGTGCCGCCGCGGCAGCACTTCGCCTCAGCCAGACCACGGTCAGTCGGCGGATGGACGTTCTGGAGCACGCTTTGGGGCTCGCGCTGTTCGAGCGGACGCCGCAGGGCTTCCGCCTGACCGAGGAGGGGCGTCTGCTTGCGGCGGCGGCGGAGCCGATGCGGAGCCAGGCCGAGGATCTCGCGCGGCTCGCGAGCGGGTTGAAGCGGACGCTTGCGGGGCAGATCCGCGTCACCGCGCCCGAGGTCGTCTTCAGCCACCTCGTCGCGCCGGTCGTCGCGGAGTTCCGGCGCGACCATCCCGACGTGAAGATCGAATACGACAGTTCGGAGAACGTGCTCGATCTTCTGCGCGGTGAGGCGGATGTCGCCGTCCGCGCATCGGACGGCGGGATCGACGAACGGCTCTGGGGCTTCAGGGTCGCCGATGTCGGCTGGACCGCCTATTGCAGCCACGACTATGCCGCCCGCAATGGCGTTCCCGCTTCGGCAGCGGATCTTGCAAACCACGCCGTCGTGGCCGTCGGCGGGCGGGTGGCGGAACGGCGGGGCTCGCTGTGGTTCATGGCCCATGCCGATCCCGGGCGGGTCGCCGGGGTCTCGAACACGATCATGAACCTCACGGGCGTCCTGCGCGCGGGCGTCGGGGTCGGCGCCTTGCCCTGCTTTCACGGCGACGGCGAGCGCGACCTTCAGCGATGCTTCCCCCCGCCGCCCGAGATGGTCAGCCATCTCTGGCTGATCACGACGCCGGAGAAGCGCCGCGTGCCCCGCGTCGCGGCCTTCATGAAGATGGCGGCCGGGCGGCTCAGGGCGCGGCGGCGCGTGCTGCGCGGCTGAGGGCGGTCAGTCCTTGAAGTTGCGGCTGTCCTTGATCTGGTCCCAGGCCCAGAAAACCTCCTGCAGCCGATCCTCGTCGTCGCGGTTGCCGCCGTTCATGTCGGGATGCAGGTTCCTGACCAGGGACTATTTGCGCTAGTGCATGAACGGGCTCGCGCTCACGTTCCGGCCCGCCTGAGGGCGATCCGTCGCATTGCCGGGCGTGTTTTCTCCTGCTAGCACCGGGACATAGGGGGCGGGGATGCGATGCGGCACGACCTTGCGGATCTGATCGTTTTCGATGCGACCTGCGTCTTCTGCTCGGGCTTCGCCCGCTTCATGCACCGTCACGACCGGGCCGGGCGCTTCCGCTTCGTCACCGCGCAATCGGACCTCGGGCGGGCGCTCTACCTGAGGCACGGGCTCGATCCGGTGGCGATGACGACCAACATCGTGATCGTCGACGGCAGGGCGCATGTGAAGATGCGGGCCTTCGCGGCGGCGATGGCGGCGCTCGGCTGGCCGTGGCGCTGGCTGGCGCTGACGCGCCACCTGCCGGGGGGCGACTGGATCTACGACCGGATCGCCCGGAACCGCTACCGCATCGCCGGCCGGCGCGCCTGCGCCGCGCCGCCCCCCGAATTGCGGGCGCGGCTGATTGACTAGGCCGGTCCTCGTCATCGGCGGCACCGGCGTCTTCGGCTCGCGGCTCTGCATCGCGCTCCTCCGCGAGCCTCAGGTCGAGGTGATCGTCGCCGGGCGCGACCGCGCGGCGGCGGAGCGGTTCGCGGCGCGGCACGGCGGACGGGCGGAGCGGCTGGACCGCGATGCGCCCGATCTCGAGGCGCGGATCGCGGCGCTGCGCCCCGTCGCGGTGATCGACGCGGCCGGTCCGTTCCAGGCCTATGGCGCCGACCCCTACCGGCTGGCGCGGGCGGCGGTCGCGGCGGGGGCGCATTATCTCGACCTCTCGGACGACGCCGCTTTCACCGCCGGAATCGGTGCGCTCGACGTTCCGGCCCGCGCGGCGGGAGTCCAGGTCCTGTCGGGGGTGTCGAGCGTGCCCGCGCTGTCGTCGGCGGTGGTGGAGCATCTCTGCCGGGGCATCGACGACCTGCACCTGATCGACATCGCCATCCTGCCCGGCAACCGCGCGCCGCGGGGCGTTTCGGTCGTGCGCGCGATCCTCGCGCAGGCCGGGCAGCGGATCAGGTTGTGGCGCGGCAGCCGCTGGACCGAGGGCCGCGGCTGGGACCAGCCGGTCGGGATCGCGCTCTTTGCCGGCGAGCGTGCCCGCTGGGCGAGCCTGATCGGCGCGCCGGACCTCTTGCTTTTCCCGGAGCGGTTCCGGGCCCGATCGGTCGTGTTCCGGGCCGGGCTGGAGCTGCGGCTCATGCGCGGCGGGCTGTGGTTCCTGTCACTGCCGGTCCGGGCCGGATTGGTCCGAAACCTCGTGCCGCTTGGCGCGGCGCTGCGCTGGATCGCGGCGCGGCTCGAACCGTTCGGCTCCGACCGGGGCGGGATGCAGGTGGTGGTGGCCGGCATCATGCCCGGCGGCGACGCCGTCCAGCGCGAATGGCGATTGCGCGCCGGTGCCGGCGACGGGCCGCAGGTGCCGACGCTGCCGGCGCGGATCGTGCTGCGGCAACTGCTCGGCGGCGGGGCGCGCCCCGGCGCGCGGCCCTGCTTGGCCGAGTTCGGGGTGCCCGCATTCGCCGCCGAGCTGGCCCGGTCGTCGATCGACATCACGCTCGAGGAGGAGGGCGCGCGCTTCCCGCTGCTGTTCGCGGAGGCGCTGGGCGGCAGCCTTGCGGCGCTGCCGGAGCCGATCCGGGCGCTGCACCGGGTGATCGACCTGCGCCGCTGGGCGGGCCGCGCCGAAGTGGTGCGCGGGCAGGGCCGCCTTGCACGGTTGATCGGATGGGCGATGGGCTTTCCGCCCGCGACGCAGGACTGCGCCGTCAGCGTCGAGATGCAGCGCCGGGGGGCGGGCGAAGTCTGGACGCGAAGCTTCGCCGGACGGCGCTTCCGCTCGCATCTCACGCCCGCCGGTGGACAGGGCCGCGGGATCGTCGAGCGCTTCGGGCCGCTGTCGTTCCATATCGGCCTGACCGCACACGCGGGCCGGCTGGCCTACCCGGTGCTGTCGGGGCGGATCCTCGGGCTCCCGCTCCCGCGCTTACTGCTGCCGGTGAGCGAGACGCTGGAAGGCGTCGACGCGCAGGGCCGGGCCACCTTCGACGTCGCCCTGTCGCACCCGCTTTCCGGGCCGATCGTGCGCTATCGCGGCTGGCTGGTTCCGGACGACGACCCGCTCAGTCTTTGAAGTTGCGGCTGTCCTTGATCTGGTCCCAGGCCCAGACAACCTCCTGCAGCCGATCCTCGTCCGAGCGGTCACCGCCGTTCATGTCGGGATGCAGGTCCTTTACGAGGCTCTTGTACTGCTTGCGGATCTCGACCTTGGTCCAGCTGTCCTTGGCCTCGAGGATCTCGAGCGCCTTGCGCTCGGTCGGCGGCAGCTTGCGGCCCACCGTGGCGCGGCCGGGGTTCTGGGTGGCATTGGCGCCGAGGATCTCCATCGGATCCTCGATGCCGAGCCGTGCCCACGCGCGGTCCTCGGTGCCCTTCTTGGCGAAGGGCTTGGTCTCGCGGCCCCAGACCCGGTCCTTGTCGAGGAACTTCTGGAACTCGTCGTCGGTGGTGCCCTGGAAGAAGTTCCACTTCAGATTGTATTCGCGGATGTGTTCCTTGCAGAACCAGAAATAGTCGTCGAGCTGGTCGGGCGACTTCGGCGCACGGTACTGGCCGGTTTCGGTGCAGCCGGCATGTTCGCATTCGCGGCTCGAGGTCTCGAAGGCGCCGGACATGCCGCGACGGCCCTTGGTGCGCTTCTTCTTGTCGGAAGCGGCCGAAATGTCGAAACCGAAGGGGTCGGGTCTGGTCATGGTGTCTTCGTCTATTGCCTTTCCGACTCGGGGTGCCAATTCTAGGACATTTCGCGGCGCTTTGAAGGGGGCAGGTAAAAAAATGGCGGTTAGGGCGGAAATCCACGCGCGGCTCGAGGCGGCCTTCGCGCCGGAGCGGCTCGAGGTCATCGACGAGAGTGAGAGCCATCGCGGCCATGCCGGCTGGCGCGAGGGCGGCGAGACCCATTTCCGCGTGGTGATCCGCGCCCCGGCCTTCGAGGGCATGGGCCGGGTCGCACGGCACCGGGCGGTCCATGCCGCGATCGGGCCCGAACTTGTCGGCCGGATTCACGCGCTGGCGATCGACGTCGCGGGCTAGACCGCCCTCACCGAAAGGCGCGGCGCCGGGGCCGGACGGCTCCCCTCCCCTTCGTGGGGAGGGGATGGGGGTGGGGGCGGGCCCCCCCCCCCCCCCCCCCCCCCCCCCCGGGGGGGGGGGGGGGGGGGGGGGGGGCCCCCCCCGGCCCCCCCCTCCCTCTCCCTCCCCCACGAGGGGGGAGGGAAGCGCCAGGGTCCGGCGGGGGCGGTTCAGCCGAAGGCGAGGACGGCGAAGACCACTGCGAGCGTCGACGCGCCGAGCATCAGCGGCGAGAGCAGGCGGGCGAGGGCGGCGACCTCGGGGCCGGGTCTCAGCGCCCGGACCTGAAACGTCAGCATCGCCCCGGTCAGGACCACCGCCGCGGCGATCTTGAGCCAGAAGAAGAGCCCGAGTGTCAGGCCGGCGGCCTCGGCGCGGGTGGCGAGCGCGATCCCGGTGGCCCAGAGCACGAGGACCGCGAGGAAGCCCGCGCGGCTGATCCGAAGCGCGATCCGGCCGCCGAGCGCGGGGTCGGCCTTGGCGGCGGTCCAGCGCACGATCAGCGTGGCGACTCCGCCGCCGAGCCCGACCGAGAGCGCAAGCAGGTGGACGATCTTCAGGATCGCGATCATGGGCGCCTCCAGCATCTGTGGAGCGCGAGTATCGCCGTGAAACGGCGCGGACACAATCGCTTGGGTGGCGTCAGTCGCGCTTGGCGTCGCTGCCCGGCGCGCGCGCCTCGCCCTCGTGGCGCAGGCGCGGCGCCCGGCCGGTGGGCGCGTCGACCGCGAGGAGCCGGCGCGGCGCCTCCTCGGCTTGCTTTTCGCCGCGCGGGCGGCGGAAGACGAGGACCGAGTGGTAGACCGTGGTGCGGCGGGTGATGCCGGCGCGCTCCTCCGACGGCAGCGTGTCGGCGCGGACATATTCCCAGCCGTCGCGGGCGAGGTCGTTCATCAGCTGCGCCAGCGCATGGGCGAAGCGGTCGCCCGGCGTCTTGAGCCCCGGCGCCTTCTCGCCCCGGTTGGGAGCGGGGACGACCTTGTATTCGAAAGTCTGCATCTGGGCCTCTTCGCACCTCGGGCGGGACCCGCGCCACTTAGCCGAAGCGGGGCATTTCGGCAAGGGTGACGGCGAGGCAGGCGGCGGGGCATCGGCGGAAATCCTCGCAGGAAAGTCCGGTAACCGACTGAAAACAATCGCTGTCGCGCCGTCGGGGGCGGGTCATTCCGGGTGTCCGGGGCGGTCTCCGACCACGCGGCAGCGCATCAGGTGAAAAGCCTTGGCGAGCCCGGCCTTGTGAAGCGCGGCGCCGAGGTTCGGGCTGACGAAGAAGCCGACCCTGATACTCTCATCGCCCCAGATATCGGCACCTTCGAGCGCGTTCGGAGTGACCGCGATGTCATCGTCCTTTGCCCAGAGTTCGGGCCTGAACCCATGCTGGGGATGTCCATGGATATTTCGGCTCTCCTCGACATTCAGCGCATTCTTCTTCGCGCCGAAATTCAGCGCCCAGAACTGCCCCGGCACCGGCGTCACCCCGTCGCGCCGCACCAGCTCCAGCGGATAGAGCCCGCCACCGCCCAGATCATGGGTGCGCAGCACCGCCGCAGCCTTTTCGGTCACGCAGAGGAAGCCGTTCAGTTTGAACAGGTGCGGAAGCCGCGTCACCTTGCGGCCGACATCTTCGACCGCCCGCTGCGGCAGAAGGTTGGGGTCCAGATGCCCCCCTCCCCCGTGGAACATGGCGTTGTTCGAACGCTGTAATGCGGGGACTACGCGATCTTCCATCTCGAACCACGCGGTTATCTGCGATTTCTGCGGCGCCACGCTCAGCCAGACGGTCTCGGTCATCGTCACTCTCCCCGCAGCCGGATCCGGTGTCCGGTTCCCGGTCTGTGACCGAAGGAGCGGGCGAAAGTGTGGCACGCGGGCCGGAAATCCGGCCCGGCTTGGCGGGGAGGGGGCTCTGCTGCTGGGGTAAGGGGGCGGCGCCGGACGTGGGTCTCGGGCGGGGACGTCACGGGGGCAGGCGGCGCGCGTCTCAGACGATGCGGCAACGCATCAGGTGAAAGGCCTTGGCGAGCCCGGCCTTGTGAAGCGCGGCGCCGAGTTTCGGGCTGACGAAGAAGCCGGTATCCACCAGCTCGTCGCCCCAGATATCGGCACCTTCGAGCGCGTTCGGAGTGACCGCGATGTCATCGTCCTTTGCCCAGAGTTCGGGCCTGAACCCATGCTGGGGATGTCCATGGATATTTCGGCTCTCCTCGACATTCAGCGCATTCTTCTTCGCGCCGAAATTCAGCGCCCAGAACTGCCCCGGCACCGGCGTCACCCCGTCGCGCCGCACCAGCTCCAGCGGATAGAGCCCGCCACCGCCCAGATCATGGGTGCGCAGCACCGCCGCAGCCTTTTCGGTCACGCAGAGGAAGCCGTTCAGTTTGAACAGGTGCGGAAGCCGCGTCACCTTGCGGCCGACATCTTCGACCGCCCGCTGCGGCAGAAGGTTGGGGTCCAGATGCCCCCCTCCCCCGTGGAACATGGCGTTGTTCGAACGCTGTAATGCGGGGACTACGCGATCTTCCATCTCGAACCACGCGGTTATCTGCGATTTCTGCGGCGCCACGCTCAGCCAGACGGTCTCGGTCATCGTCACTCTCCCGGTGCCGGATCCGGTGTCCGGTTCCCGGTCTGTGACCGAAGGAGCGGGCGAAAGTGTGGCGCGCGGGCCGGAAATCCGGCCCGGCTTGACGGGGAGTGTCGCCGGGATGCGGGGGCTGGCTCGGGCTCAGAGCCCGAGCTTTTTCGCCACCAGCTCGTTGACCGTGGCCGGGTTGGCCTTGCCGCCGGTGGCTTTCAGGACCTGGCCGACGAACCAGCCGGCGAGCTTCGGGTTGGCCCGCGCCTTTTCCACCTGCGCGGGGTTGGCGGCGATCACCTCGTCCACGGCGGCCTCGATGGCGCCGGTGTCGGTGACCTGCTTCATGCCGTGCTTGGCCGCGACCTCGGCGGGGTCGCCGCCCTCGGTCCAGAGGATCTCGAAGAGGTCCTTGGCCATCTTGCCGGAGATCTCGCCCTTGGCCATGAGGTCGAGGACGCCGCCGAGCTGAGCCGCCGAGATCGGGCTTTCGGCGATGGCGTGGCCTTCCTTGTTGAGGCGGCCGAAAAGCTCGTTGATGACCCAGTTCGCGGCCTGCTTGCCGTCGCGGCCCTTGGCCACCGCCTCGAAGAAGGCGGCGTTCTCGACTTCCGCCGTCAGCACGTTGGCGTCGTATTCGGTCATGCCGTAGTCATTCACGAACCGCGCCTTCTTGGCGTCGGGAAGCTCCGGCATCGACTTCGCGATGTCGTCGACCCAGTCCTGCTCGATCTCGAGCGGCAGGAGGTCGGGGCAGGGGAAGTAGCGGTAGTCATGCGCCTCTTCCTTCGAGCGCATCGAGCGGGTCTCGCCCTTGTCGGGGTCGTAAAGGCGGGTTTCCTGCACGACCTTGCCGCCGTCCTCGATGATGGCGATCTGGCGGCGCGCCTCGAATTCAATGGCTTGCTGGATGAACCTCATGGAGTTCATGTTCTTGATCTCGCAGCGCGTGCCGAGATGCGAGAAGTCCTGCGTGGCCTGGTATTTCTCGTAATCGCCCGGCCGGCAGACCGAGACGTTGACGTCGGCGCGGAGGTTGCCGTTCTGCATGTTGCCGTCGCAGGTGCCGAGGTAGCGCATGATCTGGCGGAGCTTGCCGACGTAAGCCGCCGCCTCCTCCGGCCCCCGGATGTCGGGGCGCGAGACGATCTCCATCAGCGCGACACCGGTGCGGTTGAGGTCGACGAAGGACATGGTCGGGTCGAGGTCGTGGATCGACTTGCCGGCATCCTGTTCGAGGTGGATGCGCTCGATCCGGACGCGGCGGGCGATCCCCGGCCCCATGTCGACGATCACCTCGCCCTCGCCGACGATCGGGTGGTAGAGCTGCGAAATCTGGTAGCCCTGCGGCAGGTCGGGGTAGAAGTAGTTCTTGCGGTCGAAGGCGGAACGCAGGTTGATCGCGGCCTTGAGGCCAAGGCCGGTCTTGACCGCCTGGGCGACGCAGAACTCGTTGATGACGGGCAGCATGCCGGGCATGGCGGCGTCGACGAAGGCGACGTTGGAGTTCGGCTCGGCGCCGAACTCGGTCGAGGCGCCGGAGAAGAGCTTGGCCTTCGAGGAGACCTGGGCGTGGACTTCGAGGCCGATCACCAGCTCCCAGTCCTCCTTGGCGCCGGAAATCACCTTGGGTTTCGGGGTCTCAAAGGTCAGGTCGAGCATGGGCTTGGTCCTTCGGCTGTCCGGCCCGCTTTCTAAGGGAGCGGGCCGGGGCCGGCAAGGGTTTGCGTGGCCGGAGTCAGGCGGCGATCGCCTTGTCGGTCTCGCGCAGCTTGCCAAGCGAGAGGAGGTGGAAAGCGATGAAGATCGGCACGAAGAAGGCCGGGAAGAGGCCGAGCGGCCAGGCGTTGATGATGTTCGGCGCGTTATGGGAGAAGAGCTGGAACATGCCGTCGGAGGTGGTGACACCCATCAGGACGGCGACGGCGAAATCGGCAAGCCCGATGACGTTGGCGCGGATCACCTTGGCGCGGGCATCCGCCTCGACCCGGGTCACGGCGCGCATCGCCCGGTAGCCGGCGACCCCGGCCCAGATATCGCCGAGCCCGGCGGGCAGCGCGAATTGCCACGGGATGACGCCGGCGGCCCAGCCGAGAAGGAAGATCCCGCCCATCACGCGGAAGGACTGGAAGCCGATGAGGACCTCCTGGCCCATCGTGTCGGTGATCCGGCGCCCGGTCGCCGTCGCCCGCGCCAGCGCCCAGAGGAAGAGCGCGCCGCCCGTGAGGATCATCAGGATGTAGGGCGGTTCAAGGGCGGTGGCGGGCGGGTCGAGGAGGCCGTTCGCGGCGAGCTGGGCAGCGCCGGCCGACCAGAGACCGAGCGCGACGGCGACGGCAAGGGCGGCGCCGACGACGCGGCCGTGCGGCAGGCCGGCCTCATGGGCGTGGAGCGAGACGAAGGCAGTCACCGCCGCCGGCAGGAGGACGGCGAAGCTGCGGACATAGGTGTCGAGGATGAGGTCGATCATGGCGGGATCCTTTCGATTGAATACAAAAAATATAGTGACTATTTAAATAATAGTAAATTCCGGATCCGTAACGAGAGTGTTATCCTCCGCCGATGAAACGAGCCGCACGCGACAACTGCCCGATCCTCAGGGCCACCAACATCGTCGGCGACCAGTGGTCGCTCCTGATCCTCCGCGAGTTCTTTCTCGAGGGAAACCGGCGCTTTGCCGACCTTCAGGCCGAGCTCGGCCTGTCGCCCAACACGCTTTCGGCGCGGCTGAAGAAGCTCGAGGAGGCAGGGCTCGTTGCGCGCGAGGTCTATTCGCAGCACCCGCCGCGCGCGGACTACGCGCTGACCGAGAAGGGCCGGGCGTTCGGGCCGGTGATGCAGGCGCTCTACGACTGGGGCGAGGACCATACCCCGCCGGTGGTTTCCGGCTAGCGCAGGCCGCGGGCGGCGGCTTCGGCTTCGAAATCGGCCGCCGCCGCGGCGAAGGGCGCGAGATCCCAGGCGAGTTGCCGGAAGGCGCCGTGGCGGTCGGCGAAGTCGAAGCGCCAGGTGCCGCCGGCGCGCAGGCGGGCGTAGAGTTCGGCCGCCTCGGCGCCGGTGAAGATGCAGTTCCCGCCCGCGAGGCAGCCGGCGCGGGTCGCGGTCCAGACCGTCGCGCCGCCGGTCTCGATGCGGTGGCCGTCCTTGGCGAAGCGGGTGCCGGGCTCGGAGCCGTATTCGATCCGCAGGTCCGCGCCCTCGGGTGTCACGAAGAGAAAATGCGCGGCGAAGGCGGGCCGGTGCGAGAAGACCTCCACATAGCGGATGTAACAGCGCCGGTGCATGGATGCGCCCTCCTGCCGTTCGTCGCAGACCGAGTCCCAGAGACCGAAATGGCGGTGGTGGGTGACGACCCAGTCGCCCGGCGTGTTGCGGCCGGCGCGGTCCTGTGCTGCGGCCGTGGCGGCGAGCAGCGCAAGGACGAGGGCGGCGGCGGGGCGGCGCATCGGGCCTCCTTTCGGCTCCTATCCATAGCCGCCGTGGCGGTCACGGCGGGATCACGTTGCGGCGAGCGCCCGGTCCCGCCGAGACCGATTCGAAGGGGGAGAATCGCGGCGCTGGCAGAAGCCGGCACGGCGGAGCGCAAGCATCCACAGGCGCCGCGATGGCGCGGGGCCTTTACGCGGGACGGCGCGGGCGGCGCCGGGAGGCGCGGAAAGTCCAATGAGGCTTGGCCCGGATACGCCTTCGCGACGGAGGGCTGCGGAGTGGGGTGCCGGGCGAAGCAGGGGAATTCAGGCGGTTATCCGCCGATGCTCATGCGCTGCGGTTGCACGGCCCGGCGATCCGGGCATTCTCCCCGGCGCCGGCGCGAGGGTCCGGTGCAACATGGCTGCCGATCCGATGGCATCGTTCCCGCCCCTGGCCCGCCCGCTGGCCTTCGTTCTCGCCCTGCTCCCGGCTGCCTGCGTGGAGTCCGGCGGCACGGTCGATCAGGCCGCGTTCCTCCCGGCGATGCGCTGGGACCACCGGCCAGAGGCAGCGGAATGGACCGCGGCGACGCTCGAGGCGCTGAGGGCGGAGGGGGCGATTCTCGCCTCGACGGTACCGGCCGATATCGAGACCTTCTGCCCGAACTACGTCGAGGCGACGATGCCCGAGCGTCGGGCGTTCTGGGCCGGCCTCTTTTCGGCGCTGGCCAAGCATGAGAGCACCTGGAACCCCAAGGCCAAGGGCGGCGGCGGCCAGTGGATCGGCCTGATGCAGATCGCGCCGCAGACCGCGCGGGCCTATGACTGCGACGCGGCCGATACGGCCGGGCTGACCGATGGCGGTGCGAACCTCGCCTGCGCGGTCAAGATCGCGGCGCGCCAGGTCGGGCGCGACGGGGCCATCGTCTCGGACGGCACCGGCGGCTGGCGCGGCGTGGCGCGCGACTGGGCGCCGATGCGCTCGGCCGCGAAACGCGCCGACATGGCGCAGTGGACCAGCCAGCAGAGCTATTGCGGGAATACCGACGCCTGAGGCGGCGCGTTTCGGTCAGCAGGCCTCGGTCGGAATGCCGCGGCGCATGAATTCGCGGATCAGCCGCTTCGGATCGAGATCCTCGACCCCCGAAAGCGTGATCGCGCGGCCGCCGCGCAGGGTCAGGGTGCAGACCGTGCGGCCCTCGGGGCTGCGCGAGATCGTGACGCCGACGAGGTCGGTGAGCGCGGCGCTCTCGGTACCCCTCTCGGTGAACCAGTCGATCCGGGTCTGGCCGAGCCGGAATCCGGTGGCCGGGTTAAGGATCAACCGGCGCAGGACCAGCGCGAGATACACCGCTGCGAGACCAAGGGTCAGCGCGCCGAACTCGTACTTCACGGCCGCATAGGCCGCGGCCATGCCGATGCCGAGCGCAAGATAAGTCCGGGGGCGCCGCCCCTGGCTGCGTTTCATAAAGGACTCGATTGGCAACGTCAGACTCCACCCACCACGAACCAAGCATATCACAGTGAAAGGGCGTGGCGTATGGCGGCATTCCTGACCTTTTGCGACATTCCGCTACGTAAACAGTAATATTTGCTGGTCAGGATTGGTGCCGGAATCATCACCAATCGGAACCGGGCCGCCGCGCGTCGCGCGCGATTCGCGGCTCAGCGCCCGCCGTTGATGTCGAACACCGTTCCGGTGACCCGGGAGGCCTCGTCCGAGGCGAGCCAGACGATGGCCTTTGCGATCTCGTCCGGCCGGCCGAGGCGGTCCACCGCGACCGTCTCGGCGGGGGCGCCGGACTCGACCCTTCCCGGGCGGATCGAGACGACGCGGATGCCCTCGGCCGCGACCTCCTCGGCGAGGCCCTTCGTCAGGATGTCGAGCCCGGCCTTGGCCGAGGCGTAGTCGACATAGTGCCCGGCCGCGCCGTGCCGGGCGGCGACCGAGGAGACGTTGACGATGACGCCGCCCTCGCCGCCATGCCGGGTCGACATGCACCGCGCGGCGAGGCCCGCGAGCAGGAAGGGCGCGGTGAGGTTGACGGCGAACATGCGGGTGAGCCGCGCGGGCGTGATCTCCTCGACACGGGCGGCGGCATCGGTGATGCCGGCATTGTTGACCAGCGCGTCAAGGCGCGGGAAGGCCGCGCCGCAGGCTGCCATCAGCTCCTGCGGCGCCATCGGTTCGGCGAGGTCGGCCTGCAGAACTTCAGCCCGGCCGCCGGCCTCAGCCACGGCTCGGGCGGTGGCCTCGGCACCGGCGCGGTTCCGGTGGCAGTGGACCGCGACGTCCCAGCCCGCCTTCGCCATCAGCCGGGCGGTTTCCTGCCCGATCCCGTCCGCGGCGCCGGTGACCAGCGCGACCTTACGCATCGGCACCGAGGATCCGGGTCACCATCTCGCGGGTGTCGCGCGACAGGCTCGGGTGGTGGAGGATGCGGGATAGCTCGGCCCGGATCAGCGCCTTTCGGTCGGCGTCGTAGCGGGCCCAGGTCTCGAAGGCGGTGGACATGCGGGCGGTGATCTGCGGATTGACCGGGTCGAGCTTCAGGAGCCAGTCGGCATAGAAGCGGTAGGCAGCACCCGAGGCGTCGTGGAAGCCCGCGTGGTTGGCGCCGAGCGCGCCTAAGAGCGCGCGGAACCGGTTGGGGTTTTTCCAGTCGAAATCGGGATGTGCCGCGAGCCGCTCGGCGGTCGCGGCGGTCTTGTCAGGGGCGGCATGGAGGAGCTGGATCATGAACCACTTGTCGATGACGAGGCGGTTTTCGTGCCAGCGCTCGTAGAAGGCGTTCGTCGCCGCCTCGCCGCGCCCGGCCTCGATCAGGCAGGCGAGCGCGCCGGCACTCTCGGTCATGTTGCCGGCGTCGTTGTAGAGCGCCGCCGCGCGGTCGCCGCCGTCGATCCGGTTCAGGAGAGCGAGGCAGGCGAGGCGGAGCGCCCGGCGGCCCGCCGAGGCGGCGTCGGGCGAGAAGGCGCCGGGCGTCGCCATCGCCGCGTAGGTCGCGGCGAGCGGGGTTTCGAGCCGCCGGGCGATGGCGGTGGCGAGGCGCTTGCGTTGGCCGTGGATATGGGCGGGATCGGGCGCGCGGCCGGCATCGTGCAGCGTCTGGGCGAGGTCGTCCTCGGACGGCAGCCGCAGGCAGAGCGCGCGGAAGGCGGGGTCGAGCGTCTCATCGGCGAGAAGCCGGCCGAGGGCGTCGATGAAGCCGCCGTCGGGGTCGGTCCCGTCGGCGATCATCGTGATCAGCACGTCCTTGGCGAGCGCGCGGCCCGCCTCCCACCGGTTGAAGGGATCGGTGTCATGGGCGAGGAGGAAGGCGCGCTCGGCCGGTTCCACCGCGCGGTCGAGCACTACCGGGGCGGAAAAGCCGCGCAGGAGCGAGGGCACGGGCCGCGCGGCGAGGCCGTCGAAGCGGAAGCTCTGCGTCGCCTTGGTCATCTCGAGCACGGTGGTGGGCACGACCTCGTCGCCGTTGGGGTTGAGAAGGCCGACCGCGATCGGGATCACGCGCGGCGCCTTGACGTCCTGGCCGGGCGTCGGCGCTGTCTTCTGGGTGAAGGTGAGCGTGTAGGCGCCGTCCTGCCAGTCCTCCGTGACCGCGAGCCGCGGGGTGCCGGCATCGGTGTACCAGCGCTTGAACTGCGCAAGATCCCGTCCGGTCGCGTCCTCGAACACCTTGAGCCAGTCCTCGATCGTGGCGGCATCGCCGTCGTGGCGGTCGAAATAGAGGTCGAGCGCGCGGCGATATCCGTCCTCGCCGACGAGGCGCTTGAGCATGCCGATGACCTCGGCGCCCTTCTCGTAGACGGTCGCGGTGTAGAAATTGTTGATCTCGAAATAGCTGTCGGGTCGAACCGGATGGGCAAGGGGGCCCATGTCCTCGCGGAACTGGCGGGCGCGGAGCGTCAGCACGTCGTCGATCCGCTTCACCGGCGCGGAGCGCATGTCGGAGGTGAACTCCTGGTCGCGAAAGACCGTCAGCCCCTCTTTCAGGCAGAGCTGGAACCAGTCCCGGCAGGTGATGCGGTTGCCGGTCCAGTTGTGGAAGTACTCGTGGGCGATCACCCCCTCGATACGTTCGAAATCTGCATCTGTGGCGGTCTCAGGGCTCGCCAGGACGAGTTTTGAGTTGAAAATGTTCAACCCCTTGTTCTCCATCGCGCCCATGTTGAAGTCGTCGACGGCGACGATGTTGAAGACGTCGAGGTCGTATTCGCGCCCGTAGGCCTCCTCGTCCCACTTCATCGAGCGGATCAGGCTGTCCATCGCGTAGGGGCAGCGGTCCTGGTCGCCGTCGCGGACCCAGATCGCGAGATCGACCTCCCTGCCCGACATCGTGGTGAAGCTGTCGCGCACCGCGGCGAGGTCGCCCGCGACGAGGGCGAAGAGATAAGCGGGCTTCGGCCAGGGATCGGTCCACTCGGCCCAGCCCTCGCCCTCGGCGGTCGGGTTGCCGTTCGACAGAAGCACCGGCAGGTCCGACTCGATCCGCACCTTGAAGGGCGCCATCACGTCGGGGCGGTCCGGGTAGAAGGTGATTTTGCGGAAACCCTCGGCCTCGCACTGGGTGCAGTACATGCCGCCCGACATGTAGAGCCCTTCGAGCGCGGTGTTACCCTTGGGGTCGATCTCGACCTCGGCCTCCCAGGTGAAGGGGCCCTGGGGCAGCGCGGCGGCGGGAACCGTGAGGCCCGCGCCGTCGATCGTGGGCGAGAGCGGGCGGCCGTCGACCGCGGCCGAGATCAGCGTCAGCGTCTCGCCGTCGAGGCGCAGGTCGTGGCGGCCGGGGCGCTCAGGGTTGGGCGCGAAGCCGATCTTCGCGATGACGCGCGTCGCCGCGGGCGCGAGGCGGAAGGTCAGCTCGACCCCGGTCACGGTGAAGGGGTAGGGCTGGTACTCGGCAAGCAGCGTCGGCTGCGGCGCGGCGTCTTTCATGGGGCACTCCGGCAGGACTTTGCGCGGACGTTAGGCCTTCCCTTCGGGCGCCGCAACCGGTGCCCGGCTTGCCCCGACGTAGGCCGCGAGCTTTCCGAGCGTCTCCTGACCAAGCTCCACCGCGCCGAAGCCCTTCGCCGCGTCATATTCCGCCGTTGTCGCGAAGATCATTGTCAGCGTGACGGTGGTGCGGCCGCCGTGATCCTCGAACCGGACGCTCGCGTCGGCATGTTTCGGGCCGTTCTCGCCCCAGTGCAAGGTGTAGTCGATCCGGGCGAGGGGGACGTGGCGGGTGTAGCGGTGGTGGTTGGGATAGACGGTGCCGTCCGGCCCGATCATGTCGAAGACCCATTCGCCGCCCTCGCGGAGGTCGATGCGCGTGGTGCGGCAGGAAAAGCCGTTCGGCCCCCACCATTCCGGCAGGGCCGCGGGATCGGTCCAGGCGGCCCAGACCGTGCCGAGGGGCGCTGCGATGTCGCGTTCGAGGACCATCGTGCGCCCGGAGAGCCGTGCCAGGTTGTCGAGACCGGCGCCGAAGCCCTGCCGGTAGCCGGTCTCCATGTCCTCGGCCGCCGAGGAGAGCTGAACCGTCACCCGAAGGCGGCTGCCGTCAGCCTCGGGCGCGATTTCCGCCGTGACGAGCGCGGTCGAGAGGGTGTGACCGCCGGATTGCAGGACCTCGTAGTTGACGCTGTGGCGCGGCGGCGCGAGCAGGAGCCAGCCGACCTCGCAGCGGATGTCGGGCTGCCCTTTGGCGCGGCAGAGGGATATCTCGCGGCCGCCGACGCGGGTGTCGGCCTGAAGGAAGTCGACGGTCACCTCCGCGCTCGGGGCGGCCCACATGGCGCGCATGGAGGGGTCGGTCCAGGCCTGCCATAGCGTGGCTGGCGGCGCGGCCACCTTGCGTTCGAACGCAAGGGTCGAAAAGCGGGCCGGGACGGTCATGTCATCAGCCCCTGCGCGTAGGCTTCGAGCTGGTCAGCGACGGTGCCCCAGCCCTCGTGAAAGCCCATCGCCTTGTGCGCCTCGGCCTTCTCGGCCGAGCGGTGGCGGGCGATGGCGGTGTAGGTCGTGCGGCCGTCGCCGGCGTCCTCGAAAAGCACGATGGCGGTCATGAACGGGTCCGGCGCGGGCTTCCAGCCTTCGGTGTAGCCGTCCGTGAAGACGAGCTTTTCATTCTCGATCACCTCGAGATAGACGCCGTTGTTCTGCATCTCCTGCCCGTCGACCTCGAAGGTCGTCTCGAAAGTGCCGCCGGTGCGGGGGTCGAGGCGGCAGCGGATGACGCGATGCGGGCGCGGCACGAAGAAATGTGGCAGGTGCCGCTCCTCGGTCCAGCATTCGAAGAGAAGCTCGCGCGGGGCGGCGAGTGTGCGGGTCAGGACGAGGTCGAGATCAGGATCGAGGTCAAGGTTCATCGCGCTTTTCCTGCATGAGGGTCTGGACATAGGCATCGAAGCGGTCGAGCCGGCCTTCCCAGAGCGCCCGCTGCTCGTCGAGCCACGAGCGCACCGGCGTGAAGGCGCCGGGGACGAGGGTCACGGTGCGGCTGCGGCCGTGCTTCGCGGTTTCGACGAGGCCCGAGGTTTCGAGCTTGCGGACATGGCCGAGGAACGAGGGCAGCGCCATGTCGAACGGGGCGGCGAGCTCGGTGACGGTGGCGGGGCCGCGCGCCAGCCGTTCGAGGATCGCCCGGCGGGTGGGGTCGCCGAGCGCCTGGAACAGGAGGTCGAGCTGGCCCGGGGAGAGGTTCATCTGCGCCCTAATACTTAGTCACGCACCTAAGTATCTCCGGGCCCGCGAGTCGCGCAAGAGAAACTTATGCAGGTGCCTAAGTGTTTTTGGGGTTCGCAAACAAAGGCGGCCCGCTCTGCGATACATTGCCGCCGTTCGCAGTTTCTACGCCGGCAGGCTCCCGTTCGCGGTGCACTTTGTCCTTTCCCGATAGCAAGCAACTCGCTGCCCATCCACCTCAAAGTACCGGAGGTCAAACACTCGCGCCTCGTTCACGACCTGGTGCCAACTTCTGCATCCGTATCTCTTCGGGATTTGTTCGGGCTCCACCTCGGCAATCCACTTGCTGGCTGCCGCAAGAGATGTCCATCCATCTACAGCCAGCCTGCGGGCTGCCCCCCGCAATGCATACACAATGCCTGCACCTGGCCACCACACGGTGCCATCCGGCCGAATGCCATTTACGATGAAGTCGGTGGCCGCATCCGACCCTAAGAATTCCGCGAGAATTCGACGAACTTGCAAGAACTCTTCAGCCCAGTTCTTGAGTTGTTTGAGGTGTTCGTCGATCCGGCTGTTGGCCGCAACCAAGGCATCGCGCCCGCTACGGCATCCGTCCAAGGTTCCGAGGCTGTGTTGATCGATGAAATGGTGGACCAAGTTGTTCCTCAGATCCACCAACTCTTTCATTTCACTTTGTATCCGGGCGAAATCGGCGTCCGAATACTCGGTGTAGATCCACGAGCTGAACGAGTTGGCGATCTCAGAAGAATCAGCCGTCGCCTCGGTGGGAGTGTCGATCTCGTTGGCAACAACACATGATCCAAGGAAGTCGCCGACCAAAGATCCGAGCGTCTTGCGGGCGGTGGCGCCTGCGCGTTCCTCTCGTATCGCCTCTAAGTCATGAACCGACCCTGAGATCTTGTGATCGGCGATGATTGCTTTGATCAGACCTTCATAGTGTTGCAGTTTCAGCAGACATCGACCCAGCAAATGCTCAAGTTCAATCTGGAGCCTCTTAAGTTCGTCGTCAGCGGGTGGTTCCACGGCGCGGCTCAATCTCCAATTCACTCATTCTAACAACACGTTGGGCGAACCCGATATTCAACGTGAAAGTTGCCGACACGCCGTTGAGTGTGAGTTTCAATTGGCGCAAACGGCGAGCTGTCAGTATCCGGAAGCTTGTGTGCTATGCACTGGCATTGCCGCGAACGCGAGCAGGAATTTCGCGCGTGCAGCGAATGTCCTTCCGGTCGGTAAAGCCGCCAGTCCCGGCGCTGTGACCGAACCCTCTGGCTGGTACCGAAGCGGGCCAATACGGTTTGCGGACACGCCCAAACCTTTGCTTCGGCCCAAGTCTTCCGTCGCGGATCCCGCGGGCGGCTGCGCGTCCGTCGTTTCCGGCTTGACCTTCCCACCGCGTCGGCAAGGATGCGAGTGCATACTGTCGTATGCGGAAGCGGAGGGGCGGCAATGGCGCGAGTCGATCGGCAGGGGCTTCGGGTGGCGGAGGAGCTGGCCACCTTCATCGAGGGGCGCGCGCTGCCCGGGACCGGCGTCGAGGCGGATGCGTTCTGGGCGGGCTTCGCGGGAATCGTGGCCGAGCTCGGGCCGAAGAACCGCGCGCTGCTGGCGCAGCGCGACGCGTTGCAGGCCCAGATCGACGCCTGGCATGTCGAGCGGCGCGGGCAACCCCATGACCACGAGGCCTACAAGGCCTTCCTCGCCGAGATCGGCTATCTCCTGCCCGAGGGGCCGGAGTTCGAGATCGACACCGCCAATACCGACCCCGAGATCGCCACCGTGCCGGGGCCGCAGCTCGTGGTGCCGATCACCAATGCGCGCTACGCGCTCAACGCCGCCAATGCGCGCTGGGGCAGCCTTTACGACTGCCTCTACGGCACCGACGCGATGGGGTCGCTGCCGCCGAAGGGCGGTTACGAGCGCGGCCGCGGCGCGCGGGTCGTGGCGCGGGCGCGGGTCTTTCTTGACGAGGCCTTCCCGATCGAAGGCACCAGCCACGCCGATGTGCGGCGCTACCACGTCAAGGAGGGCGTGCTGCTGATCGACGACATGCCGCTGGTGCATCCGGAGAAGTTCGCGGGCTACCGCGGCAACCCGCGCGCGCCGGAGGCGGTGCTCCTGCGCAACAACGGGCTCCATGTGGAGCTCATCTTCGACCGGGCGCATTTCATCGGCGCCCGCGACCAGGCCTGCCTTGCCGATGTCCGGCTCGAGGCGGCGGTCTCGGCGATCATGGATTGCGAGGATTCGGTCGCCTGCGTCGATGCCGAGGACAAGGTTCAGGCCTATTCGAACTGGCTCGGCCTCATGAAGGGCGATCTGGAGGAGACCTTCGAGAAGGGCGGGCGGCGGGTCAGCCGGCGGCTTGAGCCCGACCGGGTCTGGACCGCGCCAGACGGGTCGGAATTCGCGCTGAAGGGGCGGGCGCTGATGCTGGTCCGGAACGTCGGCCACCTGATGACCAATCCGGCGGTGCTCGACGCCGGGGGCGGCGAGGTCTTCGAGGGGCTGATGGACGCGATGGTGACGGTGCTGATCGCGATCCACGACCTGAAGAAGACCGGGGGCATGAGGAATTCGCATCGCGGCTCGGTCTATGTTGTGAAGCCGAAGATGCACGGGCCCGAGGAGGTCGCCTTCGCCGACGAGACCTTCACCCGCGTCGAGGCGGCGCTGGGCCTGCCGCAAAACACCGTGAAGATCGGAATCATGGACGAGGAGCGGCGCACCTCGGTCAATCTCAAGGAATGCATCCGCGCCGCGCGCCACCGGATCTGCTTCATCAACACCGGCTTTCTCGACCGCACGGGGGACGAGATCCACACCTCGATGGAGGCGGGGCCGTTCAGCCGCAAGGACTTCATCAAGCGCAAGGCCTGGATCACCGGCTACGAGGCGCAGAACGTCGATATCGGCCTCGAATGCGGGCTCTCGGGGCGGGCGCAGATCGGCAAGGGCATGTGGGCGATGCCCGACCTGATGGCGGCGATGCTGGAGCAGAAGGTCGACCATCCGAAGGCGGGCGCGAACTGCGCCTGGGTGCCCTCGCCGACGGCGGCGGTGCTGCATGCGCTGCATTACCACAGGATCGATGTCTTCGGCGTCCAGGCGAAGCTGAAGAAGGGCGGTCGGCGGGCCTATGTCGACACGCTTCTCGACATTCCGCTCGCCGCCTATCGGAAATGGACGCCGGGGCAGATCATGCGCGAGGTCGAGAACAATGCCCAGGGCATCCTCGGCTATGTCGTGCGCTGGGTCGATCAGGGCGTGGGCTGTTCCAAGGTGCCGGACCTGGGCGATGTCGGGCTGATGGAGGACCGCGCGACCTGCCGGATATCGGCGCAGCACGTGGCGAACTGGCTGCATCACGGGGTGGTGACGAAGGACCAGGTGATGGAGGCCTTGAAGAAGATGGCCGCGGTCGTGGATCGGCAGAATGCCGGCGATCCGGCCTACCGGCCGATGGCGCCGGATTTCCAGGGGATCGCGTTCCAGGCGGCCTGCGATCTCGTGTTCCTCGGCCGCGAACAGCCCTCGGGCTATACCGAGCCGGTCCTGCACCGGCGGCGGGCCGAGGTGAAGGCGGCGGGGTAGGGGGCGCTGCCCCCGAGGGCCCCGGAGGCCCTCTCCCCCGGGATATTTTGGGCAAGATGAAAGGGCGTTTCGATGCTGGGAATTGATGTGGCGCGGGTGATCATCACCGAGGCGTTTAAGGCGGGGGCGGCGGCGGGGATGAAGCCGCTGTCGGTGGTGGTTTTGGATCAAGGCGGGCATGTGCTTGCCTTCGAGCGGTCGGACGGCGCCTCGCCGGGGCGGTTCGAGATCGCGCGGGCCAAGGCGCATGGCGCGGTGATGCTCGGGATGGGCGGGCGGGCACAGAAGGCGCGGGCCGAGGCGCAGGGCTATTTCATGGCTGCGCTCTCCGGCGTCTTCGAGGGTAGGATCCTGCCGGTGCCGGGCGGCGTCCTCGTGCGCGACGCATCGGGGGCGGTCGTGGGCGCGGTCGGGGTCACCGGCGACACGTCGGACAATGACGCGATCGCGGCCGAGGCCGGGATCCGCGCGGCGGGATTGCAGCCCGAGGCGTGAGGGCTTCCGTGCAGGGGATCTGTGCATCGCGCGGGGCTTTTTTTCCCGCGGGGCGCGGCCTATTCTGATCGCGGGGGGCGGAGGCGGAGAAGGCATGGCACGGCCCATCGTCGGCATCATCGGCAACATGAGCCTGATCAACAACGAGTATCCGGTCCATGCCGGCGGCACGATGAACTCGGCCGCGGTGGCGCAGGTGGCGGGCTGCATGCCGCTCCTGATCCCCTCCGATCCGCGTTTCGTCAGCGTCGAGGAACTGCTCGCCGCCTGTGACGGGTTCCTCCTGACCGGCGGGCGGCCGAACGTCCATCCCGAGGAATACGGCGAGGCGCCTACAGAGGCGCATGGCGATTTCGACCGCTGCCGCGACGCGATCACGCTGCCGCTGGTGCGAGCCTGCGTCGAGCGCGGTCAGCCCTTCCTCGGGGTCTGCCGGGGGTTCCAGGAGGTCAACGTGGCGATGGGCGGCACGCTTTATCCCGAGATCCGCGAGCTGCCGGGGCGGATGAACCACCGGATGCCGCCCGACGGCACGCTTGAGGAGAAGTTCGCCCTGCGCCATGTCGTGCGGTTCACCGAGGGCGGCGTGTTCCACCGGCTCCTCGGCGCGGCGGAGGTCATGACCAACACGCTGCACGGCCAGGGCATCAAGGCGGCGGGGCGACGGATCGTGATAGATGGCCGGGCGCCGGATGGCACGCCGGAGGCGATCTATGTCGAGGGCGCGCCGGGTTTCACGCTGTCGGTGCAGTGGCATCCGGAATGGAATGCCGGCGGCGATCCGGTCTCGCGGCCGATCTTCGAGGCCTTCGGCGCGGCAGTGCGCGCCTGGGCCGGGCGCGCCGGGGCCGGGGAGCGACTAAAGACCGCATGAGCTCCGCGCCGCGGGTCTTGTCGCCGCCTCCGGGGAGGGCGATAAGCGGGCCGGAGGTGCGAAATGCGGAACCTGATCATCCTCGGCGCGGTGGTTGCCGTCGGGCTCGGCTACTGGGTCTTCACCCGGAGCGCGTCCGAAACGGGGGCGACGGCCGGACAAGAGGCGGTCGTGATGCCGGACCTGGCGGGCGAGCTTGTCGCGGGCCAGCGCGGGTTCGCCGCGAAATGCGCCTCCTGCCACGGTGAGGCGCTGACCGGGGTCGAGGCCAAGGGGCCGCCGCTCCTGCATCCCTATTACGAGCCGGGCCATCATGGCGACGAGGCCTTCGTCCGGGCCGTGCGGCAGGGCGCGCGGGCGCATCACTGGAGCTTCGGGGACATGGCGCCGGTCGAGGGGCTGACCGATGCCGACATCGCCGCGATTACCGGCTATGTGCGCGCGGTGCAGAAGGCCAACGGGATCTTCTAGGTCGGTCCCGCGCGGCGGGGACCGGTTTCTCGTACAGGGGAGCGCCGGGGGCGCTGCCCCCGGACCCCCGGGATACTTGGGAAAAGAAGAAGATCAGAAGAGGTCGAGGACGGCTTCCGGCGGGCGGCCGAGAGCGGCGCGGCCGTCGTGGAGGACGAGCGGGCGTTCGATGAGTGCCGGGTGTGCGGCCATCGCGGCGATGAGCTGGGCTTCGCCCGCGTCCTTCGCGAGGCCGAGGTCGCGGAAGAGCGCGTCGCCGCTGCGGACGAGGTCGATCGCCGGGCGGCCGAGTGCTGCGAGGGCGGCGCGGATCTCTGCCTCCGACGGGGCGTCGGCCTGGTAGAGGCGGATCTTCGGGGCGATGCCCCGCGCGTCGAGGAGCGACAGGGTCTGGCGCGACTTCGAGCAGCGCGGATTGTGCCAGATCTCGGTCACAGCCAGTCCCTCCGACCGCTACCGACCGCCTCGGCGAGGGTGGAAAAGCCCTCGGCTGCGAGGCGGGCATCGAGGCCCGTCGCGATCTCCGGGACGAGCGAGAGGCCCTGGTAGACCATCGCCGAATAGATCTGCACCGCCGAGGCGCCGGCGCGGATCTTCTGCCAGGCATCCTCGGCCGAGGCGATGCCGCCGACGCCGATGAGCGGCAGCTTTCCGTCCGTGAGGTCGGACAGGCGGGCGAGGACGCGGGTCGATTTCTCGAAGAGGGGTGCGCCGGAGAGCCCGCCGGCTTCCGCCCGGTGGCGGCTTCTGAGCCCGTCGCGGCCGAGCGTGGTGTTGGTCGCGATCACGCCGTCGATGCCGGAGAGAAGCGCCACCTCGGCGACATCGGCAAGTTCGGCCCCGGCGAGGTCGGGGGCGATCTTGAGGAAGACCGGGATCTTCCGCGCGAGGCCGTCGCGGGTCGTGATGACGCCCGCGAGGAGTGCTGTCAGCGCCGCCTTGCCCTGCAGGTCGCGCAGTTTCTCGGTGTTCGGCGAGGAGACGTTGACGGTGGCGAAGTCGATATGGGCGCCGCAGGTCGCGAGCACGCGGGCGAAATCGGCGGCGCGGTCGGCGGAGGTCTTGTTGGCGCCGAGGTTGAGGCCCACCGGCACCTTGCGGTCGAGCCGGGCGAGCCGCGCCGCGATCGCCGCGGCGCCGTCGTTGTTGAAGCCGAAGCGGTTGATGACGGCGCGGTCCTCGGTCAGGCGGAAGAGCCGCGGCTTGGGGTTGCCGGGCTGCGGCAGCGGGGTGGCGGCGCCAAGCTCGATGAAGCCGAAGCCGGCGCGGGTGAGCGCCGCGGCCGCCTCGGCGTTCTTGTCGTAGCCGGCGGCGAGGCCCACCGGGTTCGGCAGCGCGAGGCCGGCGAGGCGGGTCGCGAGGCGCGGCGAGGTGACCGGGCCGGGGAGCGTCACGAGGCCCGCGGCGAGCGCCTTCAGCGAGAGCCCGTGCGCGGTTTCGGGGTCAAGCCGGTGCAGCGCGCAGAGGCCGGCGCGTTCGATGAGGTTCACAATACCCCCTCGGGGAAGATATGGCCGGTCGCGCCGAGCGGCAGGGACTTGTCCCAGACCACTTCGGCGAGGGTCAGCGGGCGGTAGAGATGGGGAAAGAGCGCGCCGCCGCGCGAGGCTTCCCATTTCAGCGACGGACCGAGGGCCGTGGCCTCGAAGGCCACGAGGACGAGGTCGCTTTCCTCGGCGAAGTGTTTCGCCGCGGTCTCGGCCACCTGCGCGGCGGTCGAGAAATGGATGAAGCCGTCGGCGAGGTCGACCGGCGCGCCGGCGGTCTCGCCGGCGGCGCGGAAGGCATCCCATTCGGGGCGGCGGAAGATCTTGAAGACCAGCATGGCGCTCTCATGCCCATTTGCGTGCGACCGGTCAATCCCGTGCCGTCGTGGTGGTGCGGCGGGTTGCCGTCGGGAAAGGCATCACGGGCTTTGACTTGCGGGGGGCAAACCCGCAGTCTGTCTGGATAAAAACACCAACGGGAGATTTGACCATGACGATCCGCGCAAGCCGTATTGCCGCGCTCCTGTCGACCGCCGGCATCCTCGCCGCCGCTGTCCCGGCCGGGGCGGAGACGGTGAAGCTCACGATCCTCGGCGTCGGCGACGCCTACAACTTCGCCGAGGAGGACGGCCGCGGCGGCTTTGCGCGGCTGAACGCGGTCGCCAAGGCCGAGCGCGCCGCCAATCCGAACACGCTCTATGTCTTCGACGGCGACATGCTCTCGCCCTCGCTGCTCTCGGGCTTCGACAAGGGGCAGAACACGATCGACCTGACCAATCTCGTGCCCTTCGACATCGCCGTGCCGGGCAATCACGAGTTCGATTTCGGGCCGGAGAACTTCATCGAGAAGATGAAGGCGTCGGACTATCCCTGGGCCGCGATCAACATCACCAATGCCGACGGCTCGCCGATCGAGGGTCTGGGCGGGGTGATGGTGAAGGAAGTGGCGGGGCTCAAGGTGGCGCTCATCCCGGTGGCGCAGGACACCTCGCCCGAGGTTTCCTCGACCGGGGATCTGAAGTTCCTGCCCACCGTCGACACCGCCATCGCCGCCGCGAAACAGGCGCGCGAGGACGGGGCCGACATCGTCGTCGGCGTGGTGCAGACCGACATGACCAATGACCGCGCGCTGATTGCGAGCCATGCCTTCGACGTCATCATGTCGGGCGACGACCATTCCTATGCCACCGCCTATGACGGGGTGACGGCCTATGTGGAGACCTCGATCGACGGCCAGTTCCTCTCGCCCATCGACCTCACGGTCGAGATCGGCCAGGATGGCGACGGCAACCGCACGATAGACTGGGTGCCGGCCTTCCGCTTCATCGACACTGCGATGGTCGAGCCCGATCCCGAGAGCCAGGCGATGGTGGACGCCTTCACCGCCAAGCTCGACGAGAGCCTGAACGTCGAGATCGGCGCGACCGAGACCATGCTCGATTCCCGCCGCAACGTGATTCGGGCCGAGGAATCGGCGATGGGCAACGTCATCGCCGACGCGATTCGCGCCGCGACCGGGGCCGACATCGGCTTCACCAACGGCGGCGGCATCCGCGGCGACCGGACCTACGATCCGGGCACCGTGCTGACCCGCCGCGACGTCCTGACCGAGCTGCCATTCGGCAATGTCACCGTGGTGACCGAGCTTCCGGGGTCGCAGATCCTCGCCGCGCTCGAGAACGGGGTGAGCCAGGTCGAGAAGGGGGCGGGGCGGTTCCCGCATGTCTCGGGGATGAGCTTCGCCTTCGACGCCTCGGCCGAGGCGGGGGCGCGGGTGTCGGAGGTGATGGTCGGCGATGCGCCGCTCGATCCCGACAAGGTCTATTCCGTGGCCACCAACGATTACATGCTCGGCGGCGGCGACGGCTATGCGGCGCTTGGCGGCGGCAAGGTGATCGTCAATGCCGGCAATGGCAACCTGATGGCCAATGACGTGATCGACCACATCGTGGCGGCGGGCGGCGTCAAGGTCGGGGTCGAGGGCCGGATCAGGACGCTCGGCGCGAACTGATCGCCACGGGGCTTGCGAAAAAGGGGCGTCGCGTTCATAGTGCCGGCGCGACGTTACCTCTTTCGACCACTGTCTCCGTCTTCGGCCTCAGTACTTCGATTGCGACTGACTGCGCCGGGCCGCTGCATTTCGCGGGCGGCATCATGACAGGAGATATCACGATGGCTACGGGCTCCGTGAAATGGTTCAATGCGACCAAAGGTTTCGGCTTCATCGCGCCGGATGGCGGCAAGAAGGACGTGTTCGTCCACATCTCGGCCGTTGAGCGCGCCGGGATCCGCGAACTGAAGGACGGCCAGAAGGTTACCTTCGACATCGAAGCCGGCCGCGATGGCCGCGAATCGGCGACGAACCTGCAGCTCGCCTGAGCTCAGCGACGTTCGGACGTTCGGGAAGGGCGGGGCGAAAGCTGCGCCCTTTTCGATTCCGGCGCCGCGCCGGGCGGGCGCTTACGCGGCCGCCGGCAGTTTCCGGGCCTCGGCGAAGGACAGGAGCCGCCGGCCGCGCTCGTCCCAGAGATGGAGCCGCGCGCAGGCGAGGCTTTCGCGCAAAGTCAGCCGCCGTGCCGTCGTCGCGAGAACGCTGTGGTCGCGCAGCACTTCCGGCAGCCGGTAGAACGGGATCCGGCTGTACAGGTGATGGACGTGGTGGATGCCGATATTACCGGTCAGCCAGCGCAGCACCGGCGGCAGGTCGTAATGCGAGCTGCCGTGCAGGGCGGCGTCGTGGAGTTGCCAGTCCTCGCCCCGGTCCCAGTGAGTGTCCTCGAACTGGTGCTGGACGAAGAAGAGCCAGACCCCCGCCGAAGCCGCGACCAGGACCGTCGGCAGGAAGATCAGCGCCACCGCTTTCACCCCGCCGAAATAGAGGAAGCCGGCGAGGATCGCTGCGATCGCGGCATTGGTGCCCATCGCGCTGACCCAGTATTTCGCGCCGCTCCGCATCAGCCCGACCGGCAGCCGGTTCTGGAAGATGAAGAGGTAGATCGGCCCGAGGCCGAAGAGGACCAATGGATTGCGGTAGAGTCGGTAGCCGAGCTTCCCCAAGGGCGACAGCGCGCGGTATTCCTCCACCGTCATCGTGTGGATGTCGCCGATGCCGCGGCGGTCTAGATTGCCGTGCGAGGAATGGTGGATCGCATGGGTGCTGCGCCAGACGTCGTAGGGCGTCAGCGTCAGGACCCCGATCGCGCGCCCGGCCCAGTCGGCGAGCGCGCGGCTGCGGAAATAGCCGCCGTGGCCGCAGTCGTGCTGGATCATGAAGAGCCGCACGAGGAATCCGGCGTTGAGCACCGCGATGGCCAGCGCGAGCCAGCCGCTGATCGAGAGCGCCCACCAGGCGACGGCCCAGAGACCGAGAAAGGGGATCACGCTGACGGCAAGCTCGAAGGCGCTGCGGACCGGATCGGGATCGCGATAGGCGGCGAGGATGCGCACCCAGTCCTTCGGGGCAGTGGCGGCGGCGGGCAAGGGAGCAGTGGTCATTCGCGGGGCATCATGTCCATGTTGGGGCGATGCGTCCGGCAGGAGCCCCGCGCCGCAGTCTCGATCGTCGGAAAGACGCGCAACAACCGGCGGGCTGTCGCGTATACAGCAGTCGCAAGCCGTCTATACCGCGCCCTGCGCGCTGTCGAGAGGCTGATGCCGCCGGCGCCGGCTCAGTGCAGCCGGGCATGGGTGAGATAGCCCTCGACCGTCTCCTCGCCGAGGGCCTTCAGCGCCTCGAGCCGGTGGAGCCCCTCGACGAGCACGAAGTTCTCGCCGTCCGCGCGCACCCTGATCGGCGTGAGCTGGCCCTCTTCGAGGATGCTTTCGGCGAGCGCCGCTACCTTCTCCGGGTCGAGCGTCTTGGCACGCTTCACCGGCACGCGGATGCGGTCGATCGGGAAGGTGGTCTTTTCGAGCATTGGCGCGGCCTCCGAGGGGAGGGGATGTGGCAGGGTAGCAGAATGGGAGCGGAGGCGGGAAGGGGGGCGGGTCTGCGGTTGGCGGGTTGCCCCCGCATCATCGGCGATGAACGCTTTGAGCCCAGAGTGACCAAAACACTGCGGGAAGGCGAATGTCGGTTACGATGGGTGGCCTGTTCACTAGGGAAAGCACCGAAGCGTCTCAGCACGGAAATCCCTAATCGGCGCCCTGATCCCGGTCGAGCTGCCGCTGTTCTGGCGTCAACAGTTCCACGGCCAAGCCGTCCTCGAATGTACCGTGCAATTCGCCATCTGGCATCACCACATAGACTGCCGGTGCTTCGGTGTCCCAGTCGACGGTCAGAACCCGGCCCTCCAGAACCCCTATGCCATTATAGACTCCGGAACCGACGATCCATTCGATCGAATAACGGTCTTCGCTGGCGGCAGTAATTGTTGCCGTACCCTCAAAAGCGCGTCCGTCGCCGTGCCGCCCGTAGACGAAGTACGACCCCGAGATATCCGCCCAGGCCGCGACCGCCCCAGCGACCAGAATTAGCAGGGCCAAAAGGCCGCGCGGTCCGAGATTTTTCATCAACCATCGCTCCACTTGTTGCATTGTGTAAAAGAAAACGTGCGGAATGCGCTCGGTAAGTACATTCACACGGAATTCCCGGCAGCGGCAACCGCATGCCCGCTCACGTCTTAGCGAACAGAGTCCGGCGGTGGTGTGGTGGGTAGATGTGCTCTTGCCCTGATCTGCTCGATCACTAGCAACGTGTTCTCGGCCAAACCCGATGTCGGCACAAAGGCGGCCATTGGGGCAAAAGCGGCGAATGACCGTCTGGTCCGCATTTCAGACATTTTGCCCGTCCGGGCCGCATCCGGGCCGGGCAGTGCCCGCACGGCGCCCAAGGGACGGGCGCTCTCGCCCACCCAAGGATTCGGGCGATGCCCTTTGTCGTGAGGGAATTTGTGTGTTCGGGAAATGACTCGGGCGGAAGTCCCGGACCAGGTCCGAGGCGCGGGGTTGCGGCGGGCCGAAGCCCGCCCTAGGCCCTGACGCCGGCGAACCGCTTCTCCCAGTCCTCGCGGTCCTCGTCCGCGATCTTGGCGAAGAGGACCTCGGGGGTCTCGAAGGCGTGGCCGGGTTTGAGCGCGGTCAGCGCCTCGGCGATGGCGCCGGGCCAGGCGCGGTCCGCGACCTTCATCGCGTCGAGCATCGTCGTCGAGGCGTCGGGGATGAAGGGTTCCGACAGGATCGCGTAGAGGCGGACGAGGTTGAGGCCGAGCCGGACCATCGCGGCGGCGCGCTCGGGGTCGGTCTTGTGGACCGTCCAGGGCGCGGCGGATTGCAGGTACTCGTTGCCCGCGACCCAGATCGCGCGGAGTTCGGTCGCCGCCTTGCGGATCTCCATCGCCTCCATATGCGCCTCGTAGGCGCGGGTGCGGCTTTCGAGCTCGTCGATCAGCGCCTGCGCCCGTTCGCCGGTCTCGCCGCCTGCGGGCAGGGCCTCGCCGTATTTCGAGCGGCAGAACTTGGTGATGCGGCTGACGAAGTTGCCGAGCACGTCGGCGAGGTCCTTGTTCACCGAGGTCTGGAAGTTCTCCCAGGTGAACTCGCTGTCGGAGTTCTCCGGCGCGTGGGAGAGGAGCCACCAGCGCCAGTAGTCGGCGGGGAGAAGCGAGAGCGCGTCGTCCATGAAGACGCCCCTCCCTTGCGAGGTCGAGAACTGGCCGCCGTCATAGTTGAGGTAGTTGAAGGACTTGATGTAGTCGACAAGCTTCCAGGGCTCGCGCGACCCCATGATCGTCGCGGGGAAGGAGAGCGTGTGGAAGGGCACGTTGTCCTTGCCCATGAACTGGACGTAGCGGACATCGTCGGCGCCCTTGTCGGTGCGCCACCAGCGTTCCCAGTCCGCCTCGGCGAGGCCCTTCGCGTCGGCCCATTCGGCGGTGGCGGCGATGTATTCGATCGGCGCGTCGAACCAGACGTAGAACACCTTGCCCTCCATGCCGGGCCAGTCCTGATCGCCCTTCCTGACCGGCACGCCCCAGAAGAGGTCGCGGGTGATGCCGCGGTCCTGCAGCCCGTCGCCGTCATGGAGCCATTTCTTGGCTATCGAGGTGGTCAGCACCGGCCAGTCGGTCTGGCTGTCGATCCAGACGTCGATCTCGTCCTTGAGCGCGGACTGGCGGAGATAGAGGTGCTTGGTCTCGCGCACCTCGAGATCGGTCGAGCCGGAGATCGCCGAGCGGGGGTTGATGAGGTCGGTCGGGTCGAGCTGCTTGGTGCAGTTCTCGCACTGGTCGCCGCGGGCGCGCTCATAGCCGCAATTGGGGCAGGTGCCCTCGATGTAGCGGTCGGGCAGGAAGCGGTTGTCGGCGTGGGAGAAGACCTGCTTTTCCGTCACCTCCTCGATGAAGCCGTTCTCGGCGAGCTTGCCGGCGAAATGCTGGGTGAGGCGGCGGTTGCGCTCCGACGACGAGCGGCCGTAATGGTCGAAGGACAGGCGGAAGCCCTTCGCCAGCTCGGCCTGCACCTCGTGCATGCGGGCGCAGTAGTCGGCGACCGGCTCGCCGGTCTTGGCGGCGGCAAGCTCGGCCGGGGTGCCGTGCTCGTCGGTGGCGCAGATGAACATCACCTCGTGGCCCCGGTTGCGGCAGTAGCGGGCATAGAGGTCGGCCGGAAGCTGCGAGCCGACGAGGTTGCCGAGATGCTTGATGCCGTTGATGTAGGGCAGGGCGGAGGTGATCAGGATCCGGGTCATGCGCGCGCCTTTGCTGTCGTTGGGGCGGTGATTTAGCGGCTTCGGGGGGCGAGGACCAGAGGGTTCCGTCGCGGATCAGCCCTCGTCGCGGTTGCGGCCGAAGAGCCGACCGACAAGGAACGAGGTGCGCGGGGTGTTGACATAGGCCGTGCGCGCCTCGGGCGCCGGGCGGGCGCGCATCCTCAGGAGGCTGAAGGCGAGGAGCGCCAGATGGGTCAGCGCGATGAAGATGAACATCGCCGGCGCGCCATAGGCCTCGATCAGGGCCGAGGTGACGACCGGCGAGGCGATCGCGCCGACAGCATAGAGGAACATCAGCGCGGCCGAGAGCTCGACCCGTTCGGAGGTGTTGGCGAAGTCGTGGGCATGGGCGGCCGAGACCGAATAGATCGGGATCGTCGCCATGCCGAAGAACGCGGCGCCGAGATAGACGCTGGCCACGCCCATACCCGAGAGCCCCACCGTCACGGCGCAAGAGGCGGTGGCGGCGACCGAGAGCCCGATCAGGACGTGGCGGCGGTCGTACTTGTCGGCGAGCCAGCCGAGCGGGAACTGCACCACCGCGCCGCCGACGACATAGGCGGCGAGGAAGAGCGCGATCTTGTCGGCCGAGAGCCCGACCTCGATCCCGTAGATCGGGCCGACCATGCGGAAGGCCGCGCCGGTGACGCCGGAGACGACGACGCCCATCGCGGCGAGCGGCGAGCGGCGCCAGGCCATCGCGGGCCGGAGCCGCGGCGCCTCGGGCATCTCGGGCTGCTCGACCCGGCTCACGGTGATCGGCAGGAGCGCCGCGCAGCAAAGAAGCGCGAGGAGGTTGTAGGAGAAATAGACCGCCGGGCTGAGAATGCCGATGACGAGCTGGGCGCCCAGGGAGCCGGTGATGTCGACGACCCGGTAGATGCTCATCGCGCGGCCGCGCGTCTCGTTCGTGACCTTGGCGTTCAGCCAGGCCTCGATGATCGTGTAGCAGCCCGCGACGCAGGCGCCCGAGAGCATCCTGAGGAGCGCCCAGGCCACGGCATCGACGATCATCATATGGGCGATGAGGCCGATCGTGCCGGCGGCGGTGAAGGCCGCGAAGGCGCGCGAATGGCCGACCGCGCCCATCAGGCGGGGCGCCCACCAGCAGCCGATGAAGAAGCCGAAGAAATGCGCCGAGCCGAGGGTTCCGATCTCGGACTTGGTGAAGCCGAGTTCGACGCCCGAAAGCGCGTCGAGCGGCGCCACGCCGCCGGTGCCGAGCTGCAGCAGGATGACCGAGAGGAAGAGGGCGGCGAAGGAGATCAGCAGGCGCATCGGAGGTCATCTTTCGGGATGGCGCCACCATGTCGTGACTGGCCGGCAATGCCCAGCCCCAAAAGCTACCCCTTCGCCACTTACTTCACGGCGCGGCGTTGATCTCGACGATATGCAGGTCCGGATCGAGGAGATAGAGCTGCGCGAACCCCGCTGGCCCGTCGCGCAGCACCAGAAGGCGCCTCGGATCTCCCTCGGGCGCGGTCGCGCTGAAGCCTCTCGCGGTGAGGGATGCGAGCGCCCCGTCGAAATCGTCGGTTCTGAAGGCGAAATGTGTGTCGGCGATGCTGATGTCGGGAGTGTCGCGGAACGAGCCCTGCGCATTGTCGATGAGATGGATCTGTTGGGTGCCGCAGCCCAGCCAGACCCCGGCGATGTGGAACGACGGCCGTTCGAGACGGTCGAAACCGAAGACCTCCTCGTAAAAGGCGGCGGAGCGCGCAAGGTCGCGACACGGGATCGAAACATGGTGCAGGGCGAGGGTCGGCATGAGGTGTCCTCCTTCCGCCGCCGATTCCGGATCGGCGGCGCGCGAAACGGCGGTCTCCGGAATGCTGCCGTGCGGCCGGCGACGTGGGATCATCCATCATAGCACGATCGGAGAGGCCGTGCGTGAAAACGCCGCCATGCCACAGGCTCGGTACCCAAATTCCGGTCATCCAGACCGCGATCGGCGGCATTTCATGCCCCGAGCTTGCGGCGGCCGGGTCAAATGCGGGAGGCCTTGGCAGCATTGCCATGACCGGCTGGGGCTACGACGGCACGCGGGACCAGCCGAACCGGGCGGCGGAGCTGACCTCGGCCGGGATCGTGGCAAATGTGATACTGTCCCACGACGTCCGGTACGAGATGCGCGCGATCCTCGACGCTCCGCCGAAGGTGGTGTCGTTCTTCTGGGGCGATGTCGCGCCCTATACGACGCAGGTGCGCGAGGCCGGGGCTCTGAGCATGGCCTCGGTCGGAAGTGTCGAGGAGCCGCTGAGGGCGACGGAGGCCGGCGGCCCTGTGCGCGGTGAGGTCGCGACCATGGCGCTTGTCCCCGCCGTCGTCGATGCGGTGGAGCCGCTGCCGGTCGTGGCGGCGGGCAGCAATTCGGATGGCAGGGGATTCGCCGGGGCGCTGTGCCGCGGGGCGGAGGCGGCGTGGACCGGGACGCGGTTCCTCGCGGCCCGAGCGGCGGACATCCATCCCGTCTACCGCGACCGCGTGCCGGCCGCTGTGGCATCGGACACGTCCCATTCGCGGTTGTTCGATGGCGGCTGGCCCGGCGCGACGGGCCGCGTGCTCCGCAACAGCACGGTGGAGGACCGGGGGGCGGCGGGTCCCCCGGCGCATGGCGAACGGCCCGGCGAGGGTCAAGTGATCGCGCGTGATGCGGATGGTGGCGCGGTCCTGCGCTACGACGCGGTCGCGACGCGCTCGAAGATGCAGGGCGAGACCGAGGCGGCGCGCTCTGGGCGGGGCAGGGCGTCGGTCTCGTGACGCGTGCCGAAAGCGCAGCGGAGATCGTGGCCGATCTCGTGGCGGGGGCGAGCCGGGCGATGAAGGGGAGGGTCTGACGGATCATCGCGGCCTCAGCCGTTGCGGCGGATCCGGGCAAGGATCCTCAGCCGCACCTCGTCGCCCACGAGGTTGGAGAAGCCGGCGGCGCCGAAGGCCGCCCGGCTCAGCCGGCCGGTCAGCAGGACCGCGAGGGTGTCGCGTTCGCCCGGCCGGCTCCCCTTCGGGCGGTAGAGCTGTGCGGCGAGCGTCACTTCGCGGGTGACGCCGCGAATGGTGATGAGCCCGGTGACGTTGGCCCCGGTGGCCGTCGGGCGCACGGCGGTGCTGGCGAAGCTGATCTCGGGATGGCTGCGGGTGGCCAGGACTGCATCGCTCTTCAGGGCCTCGGTGGCAAAGGGGAGGTTGGAGCGGGCCCTGTCCGGGGCAAGCGTCACGCGGACCCGGCTTGCGGCGGCATCGTCGAAGTCGAGAAGCAGGTCCGCGGCGGCGACGGGCATCTGGCCGCGGATCAGGTTGGCGCCAAAATCGGCCTCGAAGCCGACCCGGGAATTGGCGCCATCGAGCCGGTAGCGCAGGGGTTCGGCCGCTGCGGGGGCGGCGAGGCCGAGAGCGAGGATGAGGGCAATGCGGCGCATCGGGAGCCCTTCGCGGGACCCGCCGGGCGCGGGCCGCGGCCAGTCTAGCCGGTGCGGCGCGGATCTTCCGTCATTTCCCCGTGATCGGGGGTGGATTTCACCCGCGCTAGCGTGAAGCCCGCGCGCTCGGCCGGCGCGGCGATGATCCAGGCGGCCGGCGGCTCGGCCCGGGCGCGGAGGAGATCGAGCCGCCAGCGGGTCTCGCCGGGGGCGTGGCAGGGCGCGATATGCCAGCGGCTCTCGACGCCGGGTGCGCCGCCCGCGCCGGGGGTCAGCATCAGCCCGGTCGGCGTCACCCGGCCCTCCTCGGCGCCGGTCTCGGCGGCGAGATGGAGCCGGCGGACGGGCGTGAGCCGCGGCGGCTCGGGCAGTTCGGCGACGACGAGCGCCACCGCGCCGCCGCGCAAGGCCTCCTCGAAGCACCACATGAGATCCTCGGGCCGGCGCGGGGTGACGAAGATGAGCCGGCCCGGCTCGATAAAGGACAGGACACCCTCGGGAAACAGCCGCTCGGGCAGCCAGCCGGGGCGGAGCCAGACGACCGGCCCCTCGGTCCCGCGCGCCGCCATCAGCGCCAGCGTGCGCCGCGCCGGCCCGCAGAACTCGTGCGCCCGCGCCCGCGCCAGCGTGAGCGCGCCGAGGAAGGGCAGCGCGGCGCGCGGCCGGCGGTTCTGGCGCGAGACGAGCTGGGCGAGGGCGTGAGTCGGCATGGGAAAAGAGTATATTGTTCTTTATTTGTTCTCAACGCCCCGCACCCCGCTTCTGCCCTTCTTCATTGCCCAAATACCCCCGGGGGTCCGGGGGCGGCGCCCCCGGCCGCGCTTGACGCCGGGCGCGGTGGCGGGCCAAGCTCGACCCCGCGCAATCGAGGAGGGACCATGCGGCGTATCACGCTCGCGACGAGCGACCTTGAGGTCTCGATCCTCTGCCTCGGCACCATGACCTGGGGCAGCCAGACGCCCGAGGCCGAGGCCCATGCCCAGATCGACCGTGCCGCCGAGCGCGGCGTCAATTTCCTCGACACCGCCGAGATGTACCCGGTCAATCCGGTGCGCAAGGAAACCCTCGGCCGCACCGAGGAGATCATCGGCAGCTGGATCGCGAGGAGCGGGCGGCGCGAGGACTGGGTGATCGCCACCAAGATCGCGGGCGAAGGCAGCATCGCGCGCGACAAGGGCGAGGTGATCGACGCCGGCTCGATCCGCCGTGCACTCGACGCCTCGCTCAGGCGGCTCCGGACCGACCATGTCGACCTCTATCAGTTCCACTGGCCCAATCGCGGCAGCTACATGTTCCGCCAGAACTGGAGCTACGACCCCTCGAAGCAGGACCGCGCGGCGGTGCTCGCCAACATGGCCGAATGCCTCGAGACACTGGCGGCCCTTCAGGCCGAGGGCAAGATCCGCCACTGGGGGCTCTCGAACGAGAGCGCCTGGGGCATGGCGCAGTGGCTCCGGCTGTCGGACGAGGGGCGGGGGCCGCGGCCGCTGTCGCTGCAGAACGAGTATTCGCTGCTCTGCAGGCTCTACGACACCGACCTCGCCGAGCTCGGCCATAACGAGAAGGTCACGCTCCTCGCGTTCTCGCCCGTCGCCGCGGGGCTCCTGACCGGCAAGTACGCGGGCGACGTGATCCCGGAAGGGTCGCGCCGCGCGGTCAATCCCGGCCTCGGCGGGCGGGTATCGCCCCGGGTCTGGGAGGCAGTCTCGGCCTATCTCGGCATCGCGAACCGGGCCGGGCTCGATCCCGCGCAGATGGCGCTGGCCTGGACGCTGACGCGGCCCTTCCCGGTGGTGCCGATCTTCGGCGCCACGACGCTTGGCCAGCTCGACCATGCGCTCGACGCGGCGGACCTCAGGCTCGGCGAGGATGTGCTGGCCGAGATCGCGGCGGCGCACCGCGCCCATCCGATGCCCTACTGACGCCGCCGCGCGGGGGCGCGGAGCGAGGAGGCGGCCGCGCCGAAGCGGGCGCGGAAGGCGCGGGCGAAAGCGACCTGGCTCGAAAAGCCGGTTCGGAGCGCCACCTCCTGCAGGGGAAGCCGGGTGTCGGTGACCATGCGTCGCGCCTCGTCAAGGCGCAGGTCGAGGAAGAACCGGCCCGGGCTGATGCCGAGCCGCTCGGCGAAGAGCATCTCCAGCCGGCGCTGCGACAGGCCGATGCGGCGGGCGATCGCCGCGACCGGCAGCGGCTCCTCGATTGCGCCCTCCATCAGCGCGATGGCGCGGCCGAGCGCGGGGTCGCCCCGGGCGAGGCGGGCGGCAGACACCGCCTGTTGCGGCACGGTGGCGGCATGCAGCGGTTCGTACAGGAAGGCGCCAGCGACCCGAAGCATCAGTTCCGCCCCGTGCCGGGCACGGATCAGCTCCAGCATCATGTCGAGCGCGGGCGCGGCACCGCCCGCCGTCACCATCGGGCCCGAGATCACATAGCGGTCGCGGCGCACGTCGATCGCGGGAAAGCGGTCGGCGAAGCTCTCCAGATCTTCCCAGTGCACGGTCGCGGCGCGGCCGTCGAGAAGCCCCGCGAGGGCGAGAAACCAGGGGCCGCCGTCGATGCCGACCATCGCCCGAAGCCGCGGCGCGAGCCGGCGCAGCCGGGCGAGGAGCGGCGGCGTCGCCTGCTCGGCGAGGCGGAAGCCCGCGACGACCATCAGGAGATCGGCCTCGAGCCGGTCGGGCAGCGGCTCGGTGCCGATCTCGAACCCTGCGGTGAGCGGCACCGGGCCGCCGGCGGCGGAATAGTAGCGCCAGCTGAAGACGCCTCGCCCGGCGCGCCGGTTCGCCGCGCGCATCGGATCGACGGAGGCCGCCAGCGACAGCGCGTTGGTATCGGCCATCACCAGCACCGCCACCGTGAGCGGCGCGGGGTCGGAGGCGAAGATCGAGTTTTCGGTTTTCATCAAGCGGTTTCGTATTTCGTGCAGCGATCGCGCGCAACCCGGCTTGTGCCGGCGCCGCGGCTCGCGGAGTGTGTCGGCCTGACTCGGTAGGAGACCGCCATGCCCCGTCGCGCCCTCGCGCTTTGCCTCGCCCTCGCCGCCTGCGCGGCGCCGCCGCCTCCGGCGATCGGCTACCGCTACGGTGCGGCGCTGATCTCCTCGTCGGCGGCCTTCGATCCGGCGCGGTTCGTCGATGGCTGGCACGTTGCCGCCGCTTACGGCGACGAGGCGCGCTGCGGCCCGCTGGCCGAGACCTGGGCGCCGACCGGGCCGGGGCGCTACCGCGTCACCGGCACGGCCTGCGGCCCGAGCGGCGCGCGCGCCTTGGCGACGGACGCCGTGGTGACCGGGCCGGGGCGGATCACGCGGGACGAGGCCGGCGGCCCGGCCGAGCTCTGGGTGCTCTGGGTCGATGCCGACTACCGGGTGGCGGTGATCGGAACGCCCTCGGGCCGCTTCGGCCGCGTCCTGTCGCGCACGCCCGAGGTGCGGCCGGACCTGATGCAGGCGGCGAGGGACGTGCTGAAGTTCAACGGTTACGATCCGGCGGGGCTCCAGCCGATCTGACCGGCTCGGAAGCGTCTCCCGCTCCGCTGTGGGGGCTCCGTCTCACGAAGCGGCGGGCGAGCCGCCGGTCGCGACGCTCTGGGCTACCACGAGGGCGGCCAGCGCGATCAGGATCCGCAGCACCCAGCGCCGGAACACGTCCTCGCCGGTGCGCCGGAAACTGCGCGCGCCGAGCCAGACGCCGAGCAGGAGCGCCGGTAGCCAGAAGCCAAGCTGGATGAAGCTCCGTCCTGTGATCAAGCCCTGGGTCGCGAAATAGCCCGCGCCCAGCAGGTCCGAACAGAAGAAGTAGAAGATGATCGACGCCCGCCCGATCGCCGCGGCGCCGGGAGCGGAGAAATAGAACAGCACGACCGGCGGGCCGCCGACCCCGAAGGCCCCGTTGAGCAGTCCCGACGCCGCCCCGATGCCGGTGCTCGCGGAGGAGCCGGGCCGGCGGGCGAGCCGGAACCCCTTCAGCATCAGGATGGCCGCGGCGATGACCACCAGCCCGAGCGCGATCCGGGCGGGTGCCTCGGGCAGGCTGACAAGAACCAGGGTGCCAATGGGCAGCCCGGCGACGTAGCCGAGAAGCACCCAGCGCAGCGAGCGCCAGTCGATCTCGCGCCAGATTCCCGGCAGCAGGTTCAGCGAGGCGAGGATCTCCATCAGGAAGATCGTCGGCACGATCTGCGCCACCGGCATCAAGAGCGAGATCGCGGTGATCGAGATCAGCGAGAACCCGAACCCGGCAAAGCCGCGCACGACCGCGGCGACGAGAATCGCGGCGCTGCTGAGGACGATCGTTCCCCAGTCCCCGAAGTTGACCGAGAAGGTCTCTGCACCCATGCCGCGCGCCCGCACTGATGGCCGCGCGCAGTCTAGCACGGGCCGGGCGGTTCTCCAGCGGCGGAATGCGGGGAAAGGGCGGGCCCGGTTCAGGGCCCGGCGTCGCGGGCGAGCCCGTCGAGAAAGCCCGGAAAGTCGCGCGCGCCGACCTCGGCCTCGCGCACCAGCCAGTCGAAATGGCCCGAGAAGCTCGTCACCCGCGCGCTGTCGCGGAAGGCGATGTAGTGGCGGCCGAGATAGAGCACGGCGAGAAGCGGGCCGAACACCGTCACCGGGGCCGAGAACACGCGCCGCGCGTCGAAGAGATAGATCCGGAGCGAGGGGTAGAGCTGGGCGTAGAGCGTCTTCAGCCGGGCGATCTGCTCGGCGCGGATCGCCGCCGGCAGGCCGCGATAATAGCCCTCGGCGCGGGCGAAGGCCTCGATCTCGTGGCGGGGCAGCGCGATCTCGTAATCCGACCCCGCCTTCGCCATCCAGTTCAGCCGGTCCTCCGAGGCGCCGATCGCCTGGTCGGCGGTGCGGCCGAGCTGGGGTTCGTATTCCCAGCGGAGCATCGCCCGGGTCTTGAGCATGTCGGGCAGCGTCGCCGGCACATGGCGCACCTTGTAGCCCGCCGCCTCCTGGTGCCAGCCGAAGATCGTCTCGTCGATCAGCGCTCGAGGCGCCTCGGTCATCGTCAGCGAGGTCGCGAGCAGGTCGGCGAGCCGCTCCGGCCGTTCGGTGAGGCCGAGGAGCCAGTCGGCCGAGACCCCGAGCGCCGCGGCGCATTCGGCCACGACCTGGGCGTTCGGCAGCCGCGCGCCCTGGCCGGTGAGGAGCTGAGAGATGGTCGAGCGGTCGACGCCGACGGCGCGGGCGAGGCCGCTCTGGGTCGTCTCCTTCTCCGCCATCGCCCGGGCGAGACGGCCGCGAAACAGGCCGGCGCGGTCGCGTTTGTCGATATTCTTGCGCATGTGATGAAAAATATCACGGATGATGAAAAATGTTAATCATATTCGGAATTCGCAATCACACCGATCCGGGGCTAGCTGGAGACAGGGGAAAGGTGCGTGAATGGACACTGGCAAACGTACGATTCTAAAGGCAATTCTTTGGAACGCGCTGGGGCTTCTGACGATGTCCCTCGTGGGACTCGCGATGACCGGCTCAGCCGCAGTGGGCGGCGCGATGGCGTTGGTGAACACGCTGATCGGGCTCACCTGCTACGTCGCCTATGAGCGGGTCTGGGCGCGCATCGGCTGGGGCCGGTCCGGGGGGCAGACTCATGGCTGAGCGGACCCCTGTCGTCGAATGGCCGACGCTCGCGCTCATCGGCGCGGTTTACCTTGTCTGGGCCGGCGCGACGCTCTGGCTCGCCGCCTGGTCGCTGCCGCTCGCGATGGTCGCGCTGACGCTCGCGGTGACGCTGCACTCCTCGCTCCAGCACGAGGTGCTGCACGGCCACCCGTTCCGGTCGCGGCCGCTCAACGAGGCGCTGGTGTTCCTGCCGATCGGGCTGTTCTATCCCTATGGCCGGTTCCGCGACCTGCACCTCGCGCATCACCGCGACGAGCACCTCACCGATCCCTATGACGATCCGGAATCGAACTATCTCGACCCGACGGTCTGGGCGCGGCTGCCGGGGGCGCTGAAGCTGCTCCTCAGGATCAACAACACGCTTCTGGGGCGAATGGTGCTCGGCCCGGCGATCTCGGTCGTGGCGCTCCTGCGCAGCGATTTCCGGGCGATCCACGCTGGCGACCGGGCAATCGCGCGGGACTGGGCGCTGCATGGCGCGGGGCTCGCGCTCGTCACACTCTGGATCGCTGCCGCTGCGATGCCGTTCTGGGCCTATTTCACCGCCGCCTATGCCGGCATGTCGATCCTGAAGATCCGCACCTTCCTCGAGCACCGCGCCCATGACCTCGCGCGCGGCCGCTCGGTGATCGTCGAGCGCGGCGGGGTGCTGCCGTTCCTGTTCCTCAACAACAACCTCCATGTCGTGCATCACAGCAAGCCCGGCATGGCCTGGTACCGGCTGCCCGCACATTACGCCGCCAACCGGGCGGAGTTCCTGCGCCGCAACGACAACTACGTCTTCGCCTCCTATGGCGAGATCTTCCGGCGCTACCTCGTCAAGCCGAAGGATCCGGTGCCGCATCCCTTGCGCTGAGCTTTCCCGCGCCCCGGGGCCGTGCCAGAAGGGGGCATGAGCCTCTGGGTGATCCTCACGCTGGCCGCCGCGGCCCTGCAGACACTGCGCTTCATGCTGCAAAAGCAGCTCCGGGGCGCGGGGCTCTCGACCGGCGGCGCCACCTTCGCGCGGTTCCTCTTCGCGGCGCCGGTGGCGGCTTGCGTCGCGATGCTCGCTCTGGCGGCGACCGGGACCGCGCTGCCGCGCCCGACGCCGGCCTTCTGGGGCTACGTCGCGATGGGCGGGCTCGCGCAGATCGTCGCGACGATGCTGACCGTGGCGCTCTTCCAGCTCAGGAACTTCGCCGTGGGCGTTGCCTTCACCAAGACCGAAACGGTGCAGGTGGCGCTCTTCTCGGCGCTCTTCCTCGCCGAAGCGGTGGGCGGGGTCGGCTGGCTCGCCATCGCGCTCGGCCTCGCGGGCGTGCTTCTTCTGTCGAAGGCGCCGGCGCGGGGCTCGCGGCTCTTGGGCCGGCCGGCGCTCTACGGGATCGCGGCGGGGGCGCTCTTCGGGCTCTCGGCGATCGGCTATCGCGGCGCGACGCTGGAGCTGATGCCGCTGCCGTTCCTCATCCGCGCGCTCCTCGCGCTCGCCGCGGCGACCGCGCTGCAGACCGTGGCGATGGCGGGATGGCTCGCGTGGCGCGAGAAAGGCGAGATCGCCCGCGTCCTCGCCCGCTGGCGCCGCACCGCGCTCGTGGGCCTTACCGGCATGCTTGGCTCGCTCGGCTGGTTCGCGGCCTTCGCGCTTCAGAACGCAGCCTATGTCCGCGCCCTCGGCCAGGTCGAGATCGTCTTCACGCTCCTCGCCTCTGCGCTCGTCTTCCGCGAAAGGCTGAGCTCGCGCGAAGCCGCGGGCATGGCGCTCGTCGTCGCTTCGGTCGTTGTGATCGTTCTGACGTTCGGCTGATGCGCCTCTTCCCCTTTAACCTGCCGCTAGGCCCCGTGCTTTCTTCTTTTTCAAAGTATCCCTGCCGGAGGCAAACCCGAGCGGCCCTTGCGAAAGCAAGGGGCGCGAGACGCGATCATGCGCGCGGGAACCGCGCGCTCGACCGGATCAGACGAGCCGCCGGAAGGCCGGAACGGAGCCGGAATTGTCGAAGAACGGCACACCGTCCTCGACCGGCGCGCCCTTCAGGTGCGCGGCGACCTCGCCCAACACCACTTCGGTGATGAAGGGCAGGTTGAGCCGCCGCGCCTCGCCGAGCGGCACCCAGTGCAGGTGGCTGAGCTCGTCGGAGGCGCGGGCGAAATCGTCCGGGTCGCCGGCGATCGCCGTGGCATCCGCGAGAAAGAAGCGCGCGTCGAAGCGGCGCGGCCGTCCGGGCGGCGTGATCGCGCGGAAGACGAAGCTGAGCGCCGCCGCCGCCGGCAGGTGGCCCGTCGCGGCGAAATCGCGCCAGCCCTCGGGAACCGGTCCGGGCCAGGCGCCCGGCGCGCCGAGAATGAGCCCTGTCTCTTCCCAGAGCTCGCGGATCGCCCCGGCGGCGAGCGCCGGGCCGAGGCCGGGTGCCGTGCGGTCGGCGATGCGCGCGAGGCAGCCCGGCGCGAGTTCGGAGGCGAAGGGCACCGAGGCATCGGCCGCGTCGACCGCGCCGCCGGGAAAGACGTACTTGCTTGGCATGAAGGCCGCGCCGGCGCCGCGCTGGCCCATCAGCACCGCAGGCTCGTTCCCGTCGCGGCGCACCAGAAGCACCGTCGCCGCGTCGCGGATCGGCGGGGAGGCGGCCTCAGACATCGCTGCCCGCGCCGAACCCGTGCATCCGCTTGGCCCATTGCAGGGCCACGAACATGCCCTTGATCCGCGGCAGCAAATAGAGCGAGAGCGCGACGCAGCCGGTCGCGAAGATCCCCGACAGCACCAGCGGATCGGGCCGGAACTCGACGAAGGCCCAGCCGATCAGCGGCGCCATCAGGTGGCCGACGATCAGGATCGTCACATAGGCCGGCCCGTCATCGGCGCGCTGGTGATGCAGCGCCTCGCCGCAGGCGGGGCAGGCGTCCCGCACCTTCAGGTAGCCCTTCAGAAGCGCGCCCTCGCCGCAGGCCGGGCAGCGCCGGCGCCAGCCGCGCAGGAGCGCCGGCTTCACCGGGCGGTCGTCCTCGGGTTCGATCGTCACATCGGTCATGGTCGCGTCTCCTGATGTCCAGCATCTAGCACCGAACCCAGGGAGTGCGATACCCCGCCGCGCTTTTTTCGGCCCCGCGCCCGACGGAACCGCCCGGCCCGCGCGTTTTACATATCAGAGGGCGGCGCGGCCGCCCGGTTCTTGCAACGGAAAGGAATCGAGCATGATCAGGAACAGCATTCTCGCAGCGCTGGCGCTTTCGGTCGGGGCCGCGGCACTCGTCGCACCGACCGTCCTCGCGGCGCATGACCGCGGCTTCGGGCGCGGCGGCATGTCCGGGCACGAGATGCGCGGCATGATGCACGACATGCCGGGCCATGGGATGATGGGCGGCATGATGGGGATGGGCGGCATGATGGCCGGTTCCGGGCTCGACTTCGCGGAACTCGATGCTGACGGCGACGGCAAGATTACCGAGGAGGAGTTCCGCGCCCACCGTCAGGCCGAGATCGCCGGGCTCGATGCCGACGGCGACAACCTGATCTCGGCCGAGGAACTGTCGGCGCATATCGCCGGGCGAATGCAGGCGCGCGCCGAGGTCATGGCCAAGCGGATGCTCGAATCGCGCGATCTCGATGGCGACGGCAAGCTCGGCGCGGCCGAGATGCTGGCGATGCCGATGCCGGAGCGGATGTTCGGCTTTGCCGATGCTGATGGCGACGGCGCGGTGAGCGCGGACGAGTTCGACGCAGTGCATGAGTGGATGGGTCGCCGCGGCGCCATGCACCGCATGTTCGCGCCCGATGCGGCCACGGGCGAAGAGGGTGGCACCGAGTGATGATGACGCGCCGCCCGCCCCGGCACCGGGGCGGGCGGCGATTGCGGTTTCATGGGTTTGAGGCTAGCCATTCCGCCGATGGGCAACGCAATCGACGCATTGGCCGAGGCCTCGGACGAGGCGCTCCTGATCCTCTACGGCAACGGGGATCCGGAGGCCGCGCGGATTCTGACCGCCCGGCTGGCGCCAGTGGCCTACCGGGTCGCGGCGCGGATGCTCGCCGATCCGGCCGAGGCCGAGGACGTGGCGCAGGAGGCGATGCTGCGGCTCTGGCGCCTCGCGCCGGACTGGCAGGGCGGTGCGGCTCGGGTCTCGACCTGGCTCTACCGGGTCGCGGCCAACCTCGCCACCGACCGGCTGCGGCGGCGGCGCACGCTGCCGCTCGACGCCGCGGCCGATCCGGCGGACGAGCGGCCGGGGGCCGTGGCCGGGCTTGTCGCCCAGGACCGGGCGGCGGCGCTCGAGGCAGCGCTGATGCGGTTGCCGGAACGGCAGCGCCAGGCGGTGGTGCTGCGCCATCTCGAAGGGCTCGCCAATCCCGAGATCGCGGAGATCATGGAGGTGGGCGTCGAGGCGGTCGAAAGCCTTGTCGCACGCGGCAAGCGGGGATTGGCGGAGGCGCTGGCGGGCAAGCGCGAGGAACTGGGGTTTGACGATGGCTGAGACGGACCGGACAGACGAGCGGCTGGAAGCCTTCTTCGAAGCGGCGCGGAGAGAGCCGCCGGTGCCCACGGAGGCGCTTCTGGCGCGGATACACGCGGATGCGCGGCAGGTGCAGGACGTGGCGCGGCCCGTTGCGGCGCAGGTGCCCCGGGTGCCGCTCAGGGCGCGGCTCGCGCAGGCGCTCGGCGGCTGGCAGGGGCTCGGCGGGCTCGTCACCGCAACGGCGGCGGGTCTCTGGATCGGCTATGCGGGCATCGCCGATCCGGCGTCCTATGGCGGCGATATTCTGGGTCTGGAGCCCATCGCGTCGGTCGAGCTGATGCCGGGGACCGAGGATTTCGCGGCGCTGGTGGTTGGGGAGTGATGAGCATGGCTGAACCGGAAAAGACCGGAAAGCGCGGCGGGGGCTGGTTGAAGTGGGCGCTCATCGCCTCGCTCGGGCTCAACTTCTTCGTCGTGGCGGTGATCGCCGGGTCGGTGGCCGGGCATCATCGCGGCGGTGGCCACTGGCGCCCGCATGACGTGGGTTTCGGACCCTTCACCGAGGCGCTGAGCCGCGAGGACCGGGCCGCCCTGCGTGACGCCTTCCTCGCTGCCAGGCCCGATTTCCGGGACATGCGGCGCGAGGCGCGCGGCGATTTCGAGCGGCTCGTGGCCTCGCTGCGGGCGGAGCCCTGGGACCCGGCCGCGGTCTCAGCGGCGATGGCGGCACAGGGTGCGCGCACCGCCCAGCGGCTCGAGCTTGGCCAGCGGCTCCTGGTCGAGCGGATCTCCCAGATGTCGCCGGAGGCGCGGCACAAGCTTGCCGACCGGATCGAGGCCGCGACGTCGCGGCGCTGGTGGCGCTGAGGCTGCAGCTCAGGCGGCGCTGCGACCGACCGTGACGATATTGCGGCCATCGGCCTTGGAGCCCATGAGCGCACGGTCGGCGAGATCGACGAGATCCTCTACAGACGCAGGCCCCGGTCCGAGCGCAAGGCCGATCGAGAGCGTGACCGGGATCGCGGCCGCGCCGTCGGGCATCGGCACGGGCCGGTCGCCGATCACCCGGCGCAGCCGCTCGGCGGTGGCTTGCGCCGCTTCGGGCGTGGTGTCGGGAAGCGCCACGAGGAATTCCTCGCCGCCGATCCGGGCGAGGAGGTCGACGGCGCGCAGGTTGCCGCGCAGTCGTGCCGCCACCTCGATCAGCACCGCGTCGCCGGCGGCATGGCCACGGCTGTCGTTGATCGCCTTGAAGCGGTCGAGGTCGAGCACCATGACCGCGAACTGGCGCCCGGCCGCACGGGCCCGTTCGGCGATCCGGGCGAGATGCGGCAGCGCGTAGCGGCGGTTGTTGAGCCCGGTGAGCGGGTCGGTCATCGCGAGCCTGAGCCCGTTCTCGAGCGAGGCGCGGAGCCGGTCGGACTGCCGCTTGCGCGCGATCTGGGTGCGGATCCGGAGCGCCATCTCGACCGGGTCGGCGCCGGGTTCGATCAGGTCGCTCGCGCCGAGGTCGAGCGCCATGGCGGCGGTGTCGCGCCCGGCGCGCGGCAGCATCACGCAGACCGCCGAGAAGCGGGTCGCGGGCCGCGAGCGCAGCTCCGACATCAGCGTGAGGCCGTCACCCGGCCGCGCGAGGTCGGCGGCGACGACGAAGACGTCCGGCACCGGCCCCGAGCCGAGGTCGCCGAGCACCGCGGTGCCGTCGAGCGCCTGGAGCCGGTCGTTCAGGTGGCCGGCGAGGTCACGTTTCCAGGCGAGCGCGGTCTCGGCCCGGCCGGCGATCAGGCCGACGAGGGCGGGGCCGGCGAAGGGCTGCGGCCCCTCGGCGAAGCCAAGTTCGCGGTAGGTGCCGTCGCGCAGGCCGAGCTGTTCGGCCGTCTCGCGCGCCCGGAGGAGGCTCCTGAGCCGCGCCATCAGCACCGCCTCGTCGAGCGGCTTCCAGAACACCTCTTCCGCGCCGGCGGCGAGCGCCTCCATCTTGCGGGCATGGTCGTGGAAGGCGGTGACCATCACCACCGGGATACCGCTGGTCGCGGGATCGGCCTTGAGCCGCCTGCAGACCTCGATCCCGTTCATGTCGGGCAGTTCGACATCGAGGAGCACGAGGTCGGGCCGCATCCCGCGCGCCTGTTTCAGCGCCTCGACGCCGCAGGCGGCCTGAACGGTTTCATAGAAGGCCGAGGCGAGCTTCACCTTCAGCACGATCCGGTTCGTCGCGACGTCATCCACGATGAGAATCTTCCCAGCCACGATGCAGCTCCGTCCCGTTTACATGCGCGTCCGTTACCCTCATCTTTCGGTCACAATGGTTAAGAAATGCTTTCCGAGGCGGTAACGAATGCGAAACACATTGGCGGTCGGGCGGGACTTCGCCGAAACCCTGGCGCTCCGGGCGCTTTCCTGGATTGCCGGAGAGGAGGATCTGCTGCCGGTTTTCCTCGGCGCGAGCGGGCTCTCGGCGGCGGAACTCCGCAACCGCGCGGCGGAGCCGGATTTTCTGGTGTCGGTGCTCGACTTCCTGCTGATGGACGATGCCTGGGTGATCGGCTTTTGCGACGCGGCGGGCTACGATTACACGGTGCCGATGGCGGCGCGGCAGGCGCTGCCGGGCGGGGCCGAGACCCACTGGACCTGAAGGCCCCCGGCCTTCGGCGTTGCCTTGCGGGCGGAAAACCGGCAGGGTCTGGCGCGAAACCCGCCAAAGCGGGAACGGGAGGAATCATGACCGAGATCCGCGGGCTCGTCTTCGACAAGGATGGCACGCTCTTCGACTTCCGCGCGACCTGGGGCGGCTGGTCGCGGCGAATTCTGGAGGAGCTGGCGGGCGGGTCGCCCGATCTCGCCGCGACGCTCGGCACGGCGATCGGCTATGACCTGTCCGACGGCAGCTTCGCCCCGGACAGCCCGGTGATCGCCCATACCGCGCCCGAGATCGCGGCCTACCTGCTGCCGCATCTGCCCGGCGCCGATCATGCCGTGCTGGTGGCTCGGATGAATGCGATGGCGGCGGTGACCGACCTTGTCGCCGCGACGCCGCTCGTGCCGCTCTTCGAGGCGCTGACCGCGCGTGGCCTGAGGCTCGGCCTTGCAACGAACGACGCCGAGGAGCCGGCCCATGCGCATCTGCGCGCCGCCGATGTCGCGCGCTTCTTCCAGTTCGTCTCGGGCTTCGACAGCGGTCACGGCGCGAAACCCGATCCGGGCCCGCTTCTGGCCTTCGCGCGCTCGCAGGGGCTTGACCCCGAGAGCGTCGCGATGGTCGGCGACAGCCGCCACGACCTCGTCGCGGGGCGCGCGGCGGGAATGCGCACGGTGGCGGTGCTGACCGGCGTCGCCGAGGCCGAGGAACTGGCCCCGCTCGCCGACGTGGTCCTGCCCGATATCGGCCATCTGCCGCGATGGATCGATACGCAGGTCATGGCCGTAACCTGAGCGGCTTGTCCTAAAAACGACGCAGTCCTGTCGCAGAGCGCGGCGAAGTGTGGTCGCCGCCTGCCGATGCTGTCCGGGACGGGCATGGGAGGACAGGGCATGTCGAGCGAAATCAGGCGCAAGCGGGCGGGCGGGCGCGCCGGCCATGCCGAGCGGGCCGGGGTCAAGACCATCGACCAGATGCCGTGGCGCATTCCGGTCAATCCGGACCGGCCGATCGAGCCGATGGGGCCCGAGGGCGTCGAGGCGATCCACAAGGGCGCGATGCGGATCCTGAGCGAGATCGGCATCCGCTTCTTCAACGACGAGGCACTGGCGATCTTCAAGCAGGCCGGCTGCAAGGTCGAGGGCGACACCGTCCGCATGGACGAGGATTTCGTGATGGAGATGGTCGGCCGCGCGCCGTCCGAGTTCACCATCACCCCGCGCAACCCGGCCCGCGCGCTGCCGATGGGCGGCAAGAACATCCTCTTCGGCAACGTCTCCTCGCCGCCGAACTACTGGGACCTGGAGCGCGGCAAGGTCTCGGGCTTCATGGAGGGCTTCCGCGACTTCATCAAGCTGACGCAGTATTTCAACTGCATCCATTTCGCCGGCGGCTACCCGGTCGAGCCGATCGACGTGCATCCGTCGATCCGCCATCTCGACTGCCTCTACGAAAAGCTCACGCTGACCGACAAGGTCTGCCACGCCTATGCGCTGGGCAAGGAGCGGGTCGAGGACGGGATGGAGATGGTCCGCATCGCCGGGGGGCTGAGCGAGGAGGCGTTCCGCGCCCGCCCGCACATGTATACCAACATCAACTCGGTCTCGCCGCTGAAGCACGATTTTCCGATGATCGACGGGGCCTTGCGGCTGGCGCGGAACGGGCAGGCGGTGGTCGTGACGCCGTTCACGCTCGCCGGGGCCATGGCGCCGGTGACGATGTCGGGCGCGGTAACGCTTTCGATCGCCGAGGCGCTGGCGGCGATCGTGCTTCTGCAATACGTGGCGCCAGGGGCGCCGGTCGGGATCGGCACCTTCACCTCGAACGTCGACATGAAGTCGGGCGCGCCCGCCTTCGGCACACCGGAATACATGCGCGCGACGCAGATGACCGGGCAGATGGCGCGGTTCTACAAGCTGCCCCTCAGATCCTCGGGCGTCTGCGCGGCGAACGTGCCGGACGGACAGGCGATGTGGGAGACCTGCAACTCGCTCTGGGCGGCGATGCAGTCGGGCACAAACATGGTGTACCACGCGGCGGGCTGGCTCGAGGGCGGGCTGATCGCGTCCCCGGAGAAGTTCGTGATGGACTGCGAGGTGCTGCAGATGATGCAGCGCTACATGGAGCCCGAGGTATGGGCCACGGGGCCGGACGAGATCGCCATCGACACGATCGCCGAGGTTGGCTCCGAGGGCCATTACTTCGGCTGCCAGCATACCCAGGACCGCTACACGACGGCCTTCTACCAGCCGATCGCCTCGGACTGGCGCAACTACGAGGCCTGGCAGCTCGACGGCTCGGTCTGGACGGCCGAGCGGGCGCACCGGATCTTCAAGGCGATCATCGCCGAGTTCGAGGCGCCGCCGATGGAGAACGCGGTCCGCGAAGAGCTGAAGGCCTTCGTCGAGCGCCGCAAGCTGGAGGGCGGCGCGCCCACCGACTTCTGAGCCGACCAAGCGGAGTGCGCGGGCAGGCCCGCGCACATGGTTTTCCTCTCGCGACCTTCGCCGGGGCGAAGGTCGCTCGGGTGCCGCATCGCGGGGGATATCCGGAGCAGCAGGGGGCGGCGGGCCTGTGCCCGGCCGGCGGTTGCGGGTTGTGGCTGCCGCCGGGGTAGATAGGCTTCCGGCGGGCAGGCAGGGCGCGGCGGAGCCATGACTGGCGAGCAGGTAGAGCGCGTGATGCGCGGCGGCTTGGGCGTGCTCGGCGGTGCGAGCCTCTGGGCGGCGATGACGAGCTGGAAGGCCGGTCTGACCCGGCCGGTGCTCGGGCTCACGGTCTTTGCGCTGGTCTTCTTCGGAGTCGCGCACATCCTCGCGGACACGATGCGGAGCCGGCGGGTCGTGCTGATGGCCGCCGGGCTCGCCGCGCCGGTCGCGGCGCTGGTGGTCCGGGTGAGCTTGCGCCACGACGCGCCCGAGGCCATCGTTCACGACGGTCACCCGCTCGCCGCTGCTTTCGCGATGGCGACGCTGATCTTCGTCGGGATCGTCTGGATGGTGGTCAATCTCAGCAGCGAATTGCTCACTCTCGTCTGGATCGACGTCCTGCGCCTGTTGATGCGGACGGATTGGTTCGGGCCGGTCGTGAGCGGCACCTCCGTCGGGCTCAGCCTCGCGGTTCTGGGCGATGTCGCCGACATCGTCGTGCCGCGGCTGGTGTTGCGGCTTCTGCGGCTGTCGTTCCGGTGGGGCTGGCGGTGAGCCTCGCCTTCCTCGCCGGGCTGCCGGCGCGCGGCCTGTCGGAGCTTTTCGGCGGCCGCTCGACGGCGGGCCTGCTGATGGCGATCGCCATCGCGGCGGTCGCGCTCGTGTCGATCGCGGTGGCGGACGAAAAGGCGGAGCCGGTGCAGGGCCGGGTCATGCGGGGCGCGGCGCGGGGGCTGGCGCTCGTGCTGCCGGTACTGGCGAGGCTTGCCGCCTGGGCGATCTGGCTCAGGGTGCGCGACTACGGCTGGACGCCGGAGCGGGTGCTGGCGGCCGCGGGCGCGGCGGTCCTGCTGGCTTATGGCGCGCTCTACGCGGGTGCGGCCCTCGGCCCCGGCGACTTGATGGCGCGGATCCGGCGCGGCAATGTCGCCGTTGCGCTGATCTTCGTCGGGCTCGCGGCGCTGTGGCTGACGCCGGTTCTCGATGCGGGCGCGATCTCGGTCGCGAGCCAGGCGGCGCGATATGCCGATGGCCGGGCCGCGCCGGCGGAGCTGCCGGTCTGGGAGATGCAGAACGACTGGGGACGGAGCGGGCCGGTCATGCTCGACCGGCTGCCGGCGCTTGGCGATCACCCGCGGGCGTCGCCGCTGGCGGCCGAGGTGAACTGGGCGCGGACCGCAACGAACCGCTGGGCGGAGCGGCCCGGCACCGGGGTCGAGGCGCGGCTCGCGGCGCTCCGCGCCGGCGCGCTGCGGGTGCCAGCGGGCGCTGCGCTGCCGGACCGGTTCGAGGGCGCGCTGGCGCATGAGGGCCGGGACTGGGAGGCTGCCTGCGACCGGAACGCGGCACCGGGCCTTCCGGGGTGCGCGGTCGTCCTGGCCGACTTCGTCCCCGAAGTGGCGGGCGCCGAGGCGATGGTGCTGGCACTCGGCCGGATCGACCCGGGCGGGATGGGGCGGCTGAACGTCACGCTCTCCGAACCGCAGGGCCCGGATGGCGCGGCCATGACCGAGACGCGGAGTGTTCGGCTCGGAACGGGAGAGGTGGAGTGGATCTTCACGACGCTCGCGGCCGGCGAGATTGCGCTCGTGCCGCAACGCGCGCTGCGGCTCAGCGCAGGATCCTCCGTTCTCAAGTAGCTCGAACAGGCCTCGTGGCGCGACCCTGCCGGGCTTTGCCGTTTCTTAACGCGAACCGGTCTAGGCTCGGTCCCGGATAGGGAAGGGTGTGCCATGCACGGTCTCGTCAACCGGTCGATCCAGTGTTTCCTGCGCGACACCTACGGTCTCGCGCTCTGGGCCGCGGTCGCGGCCGACGCGGGCCTCGAGGCGCAGGGCTTCGAGGCAATGATGAGCTACGACGATGCCTTGACCGATGCGGTCATCGACGCCGCGGCGCGGCGGCTGGTCAAGCCGCGTGAAGCCCTGCTGGAGGATCTCGGCATCTATCTCGCCGGCCGCGAGCCGCTACGGCGGCTCCTGCGATTTGGCGGCGTGGACTATGCCGACTTCCTTCTGTCGCTCGACGAACTGCCGGATCGGGTGCGCCTCGCCGTGCCCGAGGTCGACATGCCGGATCTCTCGATGATCGCCACCGGGCCGGGGCGGTACACGTTGTTGTGCCGCGGCGGGCATCCGGGATATGCGGCGGTCTTCGCCGGGGTCCTGCGCGCGATGGCGGACGATTTCGGTGCGCTGGCGCTGATCGAGGCAGGCGCCGCACAGGGCTTGACGGACACCGTAACGATCGAACTGCTTGAAGCGCAGTTCGCGTCGGGCCGGCATTTCGATCTCGCGCGACCGGGGCGGGGGTGATGGACGGCGCGCTGAGATCAGATCCGGCCTGCATCGCCGAGGCGGAACTCGGCCGGCTGATGCCGATGTTCCTTTGGATCGCGCCGAGCGGGCATATCCGCTGCGTCGGGCCGACACTGGCCAAGCTCTGCGACGGGCTGGATCTGGTCGGGATGCGGTTCTTCGAGGTGTTCGAGGTGAGCCGGCCGCAGTTGGTGGCGACAATGGTGGAACTGCGTCCACTCGCCGGACAGCGGCTGCATCTCTCGCTTCGCCAGCCACCGCGCACCGCGCTGCGCGGGCTCTGCATCCCGCTGCTCGACGGCCAGGGCGCGATCCTCAACCTCTCGTTCGGCATCCGGGTCGCCGCAGCGGTTCGTGAGCACGCGCTGAGCAACCGCGATTTCGCCCCGACCGACCTGACAGTGGAGTTGCTCTACCTGACCGAGGTCAAGGAGGCGGTGATGGAGGAGCTTGCGGCGATGAACCGTCGGCTCATGGTGGCGCAGCGGGCGGCCGAAGCGCAGGCGCTGAGCGATGCGTTGACCGGGCTCGCGAACCGGCGGGCGCTCGATCAGGCCCTCGCGCGGGCGCTCGCCGCGGTCCGGCGCGGCGGCGTGGGCTTCGCGCTACTGCATCTCGACCTCGATTTCTTCAAGGCGGTAAACGACACGCTCGGCCATGCGGCCGGAGATCTCGTGCTGAGCCATGTCGCCGAGGTCTTGCGTGCGCACACGCGGGTCGAGGACGTGGTGGCGCGCGTCGGGGGGGACGAGTTCGTGCTGATCCTCGGCGGCCCGATCGACGGGGAGGAAGTCATGAAGATCGGGGCGCGCATCATTGCCGGGCTGGAGCGTCCGGTTTCCTTCGAGGGCCGCGAGTGCCGGATCTCCGGCAGCATCGGGGCGACCCTGTCGGCAGCCTACGCCGCGCCCGATGCGGATCGGCTGCTGAGCGACGCCGATTCCGCGCTCTACGTCTCCAAGCGGCGGGGGCGGGGGCGATGCACGATCCACTGGGTCGGGTCCGATGACGCGGGCGGGATGAAACCGATGCCGGACAACGGAGGGTGATCACTGGCCGGGTCGGCAAGGCGGAAGGGGCGTGGTCGCTGACGTGGAGTGGGGCCACGGGCGCTACGGGATCGACCGTGCCGCTTGGAGATGACAGCGGCTCGGGTAAGCGGAGCGTCCGGTCATGTCGACGGGCTGCCGGGATGAGCCGGCGATCGAGCGGCCGATGGGCTTCCGGGTATGCGCGGCGGCGGGGATGGGCGCCCTGCTCGGGATGGCTCCGGGGGTATTTGAGCCTGATCGGGGGCGTGGCCGGTCGCCCAGCCACGGAGCGTTCCATCGCGACCTTTGGGGATCGCGGCGGTGTACGGGGTCCGGTGGCGATGTGCGAAGGTCGGTCGAATGACGGAATGGTTCGGGAAACCTGAGAGATGGCTGCGGCGACTCGGCCTCCTGGCGCCCGGGTCGGGATGGAACGCGTCGGGGCAGGGCGAGAGAGGGGCGGAGCGGGCGCGTCGGTGGACCAGAGCGGGGGATTGTCACCTGGCTTGAGTTTGGCGCAGTGTTTTTGCCGACGATGCGGCGATGCGTCGCGGCGGAACTTGCGCGAGCCGATGGCGGGACGGGTGACGACGTAAGGCACCGAGGCCAGCCGCAAGGACCGGCCGGAGCGTCGGCCCGGAGTGCGTTCCTCGCTCGTGGGCGGACGCACGGATCGCAACGCGTTGTGAGAGCGGATTTTCTGGGCCGCTGCTTGAGCGTCGGTCCTGATGAAGATGGCCGCCAACGATGCGATAGAGCGCGTGTGTGCGGACGAAGTCGTTTGAGCGCATCAGGATTGCGGCGCTCAGGCTGTGGCGATGTCGGTCGGGTCTGCCGACTGGCGGGACAGGGGCAGGAGTGATTCAGCCGGAGGGTGCCCGGTCGATCCCGATTGCCGACGTCGGGGACGCAGGCCAGTGGCCGTCGCGATGCCGGCCGGCGGGGCTGGGCCGGTGACGGCGCGGATCAGCGCGCGAGGGTGCGGGCGATCTCGGTCGCGAGGGCCGCGATCGCGGCACCGCTGGCCGCGGCGACGCCGGACGGCCCGGTCTGAGCAGCCGGAATGTGGATGTCGAACCGTTCGAGCCGCTCGCGAACCGCCCCGTCGGGCGCGGAGATCGCGTATTGGCCCGTAAAGTCGAAGCCGCCGTCGGCCCGTGCCAGCATCCGCTCGACCCGGACGTCGAGCCGGGCGTCGGCGGGCTCGGAGAGCGGCCAGGGCTCGGCGGCGACGGTCGCGCTGGTCGCATTGTCGAGGCTGCGGGCGAGTGCGGCGGTCACGCCGCGCACCGGCTCGTCGGCCCAGAGCGAGGTGCGGATGTTGCGCAGGGCGCCGCCCTGTTCCTCCTGCGAGATCTCGATCGCGGCGGCGTAGGCCGGCAGCGACACGTCGCGGACCTCGATCGTCGCGACCGGAACGGCGATCGGTGTCGCCGCCGCCGGCGTGTCGATCAGGAACCGGTCGGCGTTGCCGGCGCAGCCGGCAAGGGCACAGAAAAGGCAGGCGAGGGCAGCGCGGCGCATCGGGTCAGCGTCCTATCAGGAGGGAGTTGGGATTGCGCTCGATCGCGCGGGCAAGCTGGCTGACGGCGCGGGCGGCGCTGCGGACCTCGCGCAGCGCGGCAAGCGTCTCGCCGTTGAAGTCGGAGCGTTCGCCGTAGGCGGCGATGAGCGCCTCGGACTGGGTGACGAGCTTTTCGAGCCGGGCCGACAGGTCCGGCAGGCTCTCGGTCGCCTTGGCGACCGCGTCGGCGGCGTCGCGGGCCGAGGCCATGGTCGCGTTGGCATTCTCGACGGCGCCGCCCTCGCGCAGTTCGGCGAGCGTCGTGCGGATCTCGTCGAGCGCGCCATTCAGCACGGGCGGCAGGTCGCGCGCAGCCTCGCTGCCGATCACCTTGTCGGCGCTGTCGAGCACCCGGGTCGCTGCGGCGACAAGCTCCTCGGCCTCGAGAGAGTTGGCCTTCTTCGCGACCGCGCGCAGGTCCTCGACAAGGGCGGGGAACTCCGCCGAGGCGGTGGCGATGTCGGAGGTGATCTTGTCGGCGCGTTCGAGCGCGGAGGCGAGGTTCTTCATCGCGCCGCCCTCCTTCAGCTCGCTCACCACGGCGCGCAGTTCGGCCACCGTAGCGCGGATGTCGCCGGGCAGCGCCCGCATCGCCTCGTCGTTGACGAGCGAGCGCGTGTCCTCGAGGAGTGCGACCACCGTGTCGGGCACCGCGCGGGTGCTCTCGGAGCTCGTCACCGCTTCGATCGAGGCCATCATCGTGATCGCCTGCTCGATCAGCTCTTCGATCGGAAGCGCGTTGATCCGCTCGAACACGCCCTCGGCGGTCGCGGTGAAGTCGGGCAGGTTCGACTTCTCGCTCGGCAGGATGGGAAGCGGTTCGGCCGCGCGTTCGAAGACCGCCGGGGCGGCGTCCGGGATCTCGACCAGCTCGACGATCAGGGCGGCGCTGAAGATGCTGGTGGCGGCGAGCCGGGCGCGCAGACCCTCGTCGACGGCGGCCTCGAAGAAGTCGAGCGTCTCGGCCTTTCCCGCGCCCGCGGGGAGACCCAGACGGTCGGGCTCGATCGCGAGATTGGCCATCAGCCGGACGTTCGGGCCGGTCTCGTCCTCCTCGACCTGCGCGGCGATCGCGACCACTTCGCCGACCTTGAGCCCGCCGTAGCGGACATCGGCGCCGGGTTCGAGGCCGCTCACGGATTCGCCGAACTCGGCGGCGATCTGGACTGCGTCGGCGCTCGACCGGGCGATCAGGCTTTTACGGGCCGAGGCCTGGTCGGGATAGACTTGGAAGACATGGCCAGGGCTGACCGGCTCGCCGCCTTCGTAGACCGAGTCGAATTCGACCCCGCCGGCGAGGAGCGAGGCCATGCTGTCGAAGTTGACGCTGAGACCGGCACCGCTGAGCGAGACCTCGAAGCCCGAGGTGTCCCAGAACCGGGTGGCGGAGTTGAGGCGCCGGTCATGCGGCGCCTCGATGAAGGCGTCGACGACGATGGAATCCGTGGTGACCGTGAGCCTAGGCTTTTCCAGCCGCCCCACCTCGACGCCGTGGAAGAAGACCGGCGCTCCTTCGGAGATCAGGCTGCCGTCGTCGGTGATAAGCGTGATGCGCTTGCCGTCGCGTCCCGGCTGCACCAGCGGCGGGCCGTCGGCACCATCGAAGCGGTAGGCCTGGACACCGGGCTCCTGGTCCCAGGCGCCCTCGATATAGACGCCGGAGAGCACCGTTGAGAGACCCGAGATGCCGCGGGTGCTGACCTTGGGGCTGACGATCCAGAACTGCGCGTCCTTGTCGAGGAAGGTGGCAACCTCCTTATCGATCCGCGCGCGGATCAGAACCTTCGTGAGGTCGGGAGTGAAGGTCACCTGCTCGACCCGGCCGATGGTGACGTCGCGGTAGCGGATTGTCGTCTCACCCGCGGTCACGCCGGGGGCGCTCAGGAAGGTGATCTCGACCAGCACGCCGCGATTGGCGAAGTTCTGCCACGCAAGCCCGAGCGAGATGGCGAGTGCCAGCACCGGGACGAGCCAGACGAACGACAGGTTCCGCCAGAACGATGGCCTCGGTGGCGAGATGTCGAGTTCGGCAGGGCGCGGATCGGTCAAGTATCGTCTTCCTCATAGGCGTCCCAGAGGGTACGCGGGTCGAAGTTCTGCGCGGAAATCATCGTGAATGCAACGGAAAGCGCGAAACTGACCGCAGCGATGCCGGGATTGACCGTCGCGGCGAAGTCGAACCGGACGAGCGCCGAGAGGATCGCGACCACGAAGACGTCGATCATCGACCAGCGGCCAATGAACTCCACGACCTCGTAGAGGTGCTGGCGGCCGTGGCCGCGGATCACCACCTTCGACCGCGCCGAGAGCGCGAGATAGCCGATGGCGATGAACTTACCGATTGGGATCAGCACGGAGGCGGCGAAGACGATGAGCGCGACGCCCCAGGAGCCGTGCAGGAAAAGTTCGATCGCGCCGCCGACGATGGTGTTCTCCTGCGTCTTCCCGAAATTCGTCGTCAGCAGCATCGGATAGATGTTGGCGGGGATATAGGCGACCATCCCGGCGGCGAGCCAGGCCCAGACCCGCTGCAGGCTTTTGGCGTCGCGGCTTTGCAGCGACGCGCCACAGCGCCGGCAGACGGTGTCGCCGGCGGCATGGACCTTGCCGCAGCCGGTGCAGCCGACGAGCCCGGCCCGCCGCGCGGTCAGGACCGCCTGCGTTCTTCGAGCGTTTTCCATATCGTCAGCCTGCACATGAAGTTGTCTTTGAGCACCGTCACGAGGACGAGTGCCGCGAAGGCCCAGAACGCCGGGCCGGGCGTGACCTTGGCGAGGCCCGCAACCTTTACCATCGCCACCGCGACGCCAAGGATGAAGATCTCGGCCATCGCCCAGGGCCGCATCGCTTCGGCCCAGCGGAACACGCGCTCAGCCTGGGCCGCGGGACGCCAGCCGAGTGCCATTGGCGCCAGCGCGTAGGTGATGGCGAGGAGCCGGGCGAAGGGCAGGGCGACGATCATTGCCCCCACCGCGACCGCGAGCGGCATCATCCAGCCTTCGGAGAAGGCAAGGACCGCGCCGAGGACCGAGCTCTGCCGGCTGAGGCCGCCGGCCTGGAGCTCGAGGAAGGGGAAGAAGACCGCCGCCACCATGAGGATCGCCGCGGTGGCCGCGAGCATCACGATTCGCGTCATCGCGCCGGTGCGCGGCGCCATCAATGTCGTGCCGCAACGATGACAGCGGGCGCGGGCGCCGGGAACGACCACGGTCACATGATGAAGCGCGTCGCAAGTCGGGCAGGCGATGAGCGCGTCGAGCTGGGATTCGGGGGTCGTCGCCGTCACGTCTGGTGCGCCTCCTCCGCGGCCGCCGGTCCGGTGCAGGTTACAGGAGGGACCGTGCCGAGCGCCAGACCGGGAATTCGCGCCGCGCGCGCACCGTTTCCGTGTTCTCGCGGTGCGTCAGCTGTTCCTTGTAACGATCTATATTTGCAGGATAAAGTTACAGGATTCGGGGCTGCAGTTCTTCGTCATCCCTCCGAAAGCGGGATCGGCTGTCCCACGATATCGCCCAATGCGGGGTAATGAGATCAAGGGTCTGGTCGCAGGGTGTTCCGCGCGAAAAGTGAAATCGGAAATGCGGTTGGCAAGCAGACTTTCTCCGCGGCTGTGAAGGCATTGGGCACCTGCGGCAGAAGCGGCCATTCGCGCCCTGCATCGCCCAGGCCTTCGACCGACCGGGCACGCACATTGGAGCGGCGTGGCGAAAGCCGCGCCACTTCTTGAGTGCGCCGCGTGTCATTCACTTGAATGCAGCGGAGCGTCCGCACTGGCACGAAGCGAAAACGCTCGCGCGTCTCTCGGCGTGGTCAGCTGGATCATCGGATCCATCGGGACCGAAGGCGACTTGTCCTAACCGCCTGCAAGCAATGCCTGTGCTCGGCGCGGACCTCAGGCATCCGCGCCACAAACAATCCCCTCAAGCGCTGCCAGAAACTGAGCAACTTCGCGCTCGCTGTTGTAATGGCAGATAGACACGCGGATGCAGTCCGGGAGCCCAAGGGGATCGAGAATGTTGCGCGAGTAGTGGTCTGCCTTTCGGGTGTGTGTCCGGATACCCTGCTCATTCAGCCGGGCGACGACGTCAGGTGAGGGCATGTCCTTCACGACGATCGACACCAGCCCCTCACGCGCCGGGTTGTCCGCGCCGCCGATGATGGTGACATTTGCCATCTCCTTGAGGCCCTTCACGTTGCCCAGCCCGTGGATCATCGCGTCCGTGAGCCGCTTCTCATGGGCGTGGATCGCGTGGCCCGCGGCCTCGATCCGGCGGCGCCGATCCGTCTCTTGTGACACCTCGCCGCCGAGCCAGTCGAAATAGGCGACGAGGTCCGACATGGTCGCGTAGGCGCCGGTGTCGCGCGTGCCGAACTCCCAGCCCTTGGCCGGGGCGTCGATCAGCATGTCGTGCGGCAGGAGCGAGAGCCGGTCCGAGATCCAGGCGACGCCGTAGCCGTGGCGCGAGAAGACCTTGTAGGGCGAAATTGCGTAGCCATCGACGCCGTAGCTGTCGATGTCGAGTTGGCCGTGGGCGGCATGCTGGATGCCGTCGACGATGATCAGGCAGTCGGGCGCGACCTTGCGGATCGCCGCAGACACGGCGGCCACGTCGACGCCCATTCCGGTCACGGGCGAGGTATGCAGGATCGTCGCCACCGCAACGTCCGGCGTCACATGCGCAGCGTATGCTTCGGCCGTAACGGTGCCGATTGCGTCGTCATGCATGACGTTGACGTAATCGAGTTCGGCTATGGCCGCCCAACGCCGCGCCGCAGAACGCGAGGCCGGATGTTCGAGCGAACTGCCGAGTACCTTTGCCCCTTTCGGCGCGTTGACGCAGGCGGTGCGGATCATTCGGAACAAAAGCTCGGTCCCGCTTTCGCCGACGAAGAACTGCCCCGACGAGGCGTTCATCAGAACGGCCATGTCTGCCTTGGCACGGTTGATCACCTCGACGAGCGCGTGGCTCGCCGGGTTGTCGCGCCCCTGGTTGTCCGGGATCGCGGCGAACTTTGCCGAGGTCTCGACGACGGATTTCAGCGTCAGCGCGCCGCCGGCGTTCTCGAAGAAGATGCGGGGGCCCTGATAGGGGCATTCCTCGACATGATGGAAGCGGCTGCGGATCTTCTCGAGAAGCTCTGGGGTGATGTCGGTCATGGGACTTTCTCGTCTGGGAATGCTTGGGCTCACAGGGCGCGCGATACGATCGTCTGGCAAAGCGTCGCCACGCTGAGATGGCTGGCGCGGGGGAATCCGTCGACGGCATCGTCGACGATGCCATGGGTGGAGTTGATAAGGCCGGCCGCCACCATCGCGTCGAGCAAGCGCGCTTCGGCGTCGGGCGTGTGGACGAGTCTGGGATTGCCGCCACGGGCGGCCATCGCGGCCGCGATCGCGGTGCAACCCCAGTTCGAGCAGGCCGCCGTCACGAGGACGTCGCAGCCGGTCGTCGCGCCGATGCCGCCGCCGCAGCCGCACTGGCAGTTGTCGCCGTAGGGCACATGCGCCCGGACGTGTTCCGCGACCTTGCCCATGCCGATCTCGTTGCCGCCATCGCCGACCGCCACGACGGGGATGCCCCTCGCCATGGCTTTGTCGAAGAGGAAATCGATCCGCGCCCGGCCCATCCCGTAGTCGATGCCGCGCATCGAGTGGTAGACGCCCCTGTCGTTGCGCCCGACGCGCTCGGTCGAAAAGAGAAGGTCTGGCGCGAGCGCGTCGAGCATCGCGGGTGCGGCGGCTCTTCCGTCCTCGTCGGACGTGGGGTAGGGCATCATCACGACGGTGGCGAGGCTCCGGTCCTTTTGCGCGATCCGCGCCTGATCGAGGCCGACGGGGAAGAGACTCGCCGCGACCATGACCGCGCGGATCGCCGGGATGAGAGTTTCCTCGCAGAGGACGATGCAGGCCGCGTTGCGTTCGAGGACCAGCGCGCGGGCGATCGCCGCCGCGCCAGACGGGCCGTCGTTCTCGCCCAGTTCCGGAGTGATCCAGGCGCGGGAAACGGAGCCGGTGGTGATCACCACGGTCCCGCTCATCGGCACTGCCATGAGTGCGTCGGCAGCCGCCCCGACGAGCGAGCCGCCCTGAAGGTCACGGGCGGCGGCGAACAGCGGCTCCACCCCGCGCTCGCCGATGTCGATGTTGACGAGCCGGTCCAGCCGGTCGTCGAGCCGTGCGATCAGCTGCCGGTCGCTCATTTCCCCTCTCCGAACAGGAGCGCCGAGAACCAGGCCTCGTCCTCGAGATGCGCCGCCACCGCGTCCATCGCCCCGGCCAGGCACCCTGCGACCGCCGCTGCCCCGCCCGCACGCGCCACGGCACCGGTCGTGGGCTTCAGCCGGATCGAGACACGTCCGCCGGGTTGGCCATGGGTGTTGACGGTCACGATCCCTCTGTCGCGCAGCATCAGCATCCCTACAGCGGCGGCGACTTCGGCCGGCACGCGCGCCGACCTCTCGGCACCCGCAAGCTCCAGCACCCGCGCGAACAGATCCTGCTCGTCGATCTTCGGGCCGAGGGCCGAGCGGAGGATGATGCCGCCCCCGAGGGCCGCTTCCAACGCCTCCGATAGGTCGAGACCGTCGCGCGCCTCTTCGAGCAGCATTTCAGGCGTGAAGCCTTGAAGGCTGCGCATCGCGCCGACAGCGATCGGCGCGCGCGCCTCCATACCAAGTTCGCTCGCTCTCGCGATGACCGGCACCAGAGTATCCGCGACGCCGCAGAGCACGCCGGCGCGCGGGCCGGTCAGCCCGGCCTTGTCGGAGTTGGTGACGACGAGATCCGCCCCGAACGACAGCGACGGCGCGCCGCCGTGGATCACCGGGCGAAAGCGCGCGCCGTAGGCTTCGTCGAGGAACACCTTGCAGCCCGCCGCCCGCGCGGTCTTGACCGCAACCGCGGTCAGCTCGTCCGGCAGCACGGCGAGTTCAGATGTGACCGTGGTGACAATCAGCAGCTTGGGCAGGTGAGCCGCGAGCATGCGCTTCAGCTCCGGCAGATCATGCATCTCGACGACCGGCACGCCGGCCAGTCTTGCCCCGCGCGACACCGAGGCGTGTGAGCGGTCGCCTCCGGGCACAAGGGACAAGACTGGCCGACCGCCGGACAGCGCGAGGATCGCGGCAACGATCCCGGCGCTGGTGCGGTTGACGACGGAGACCGCCTCGGAGCCGTCGCCGCCCATGTGGGAAATCGCCGCCTGTCTGAGGTCTTCGCCGTAAAGGCCGGGGCCGATCCATTCTTCGCAGAGTTCCGTCAGATCGGCCGCCGTTGCCGGGAAGAAGCGCAGGTTGCCGGTGCAGATCGCCACCTTCTCCATCCCCTCTCGCGCGGCGAATTCCGCCGCGATCTGGCCGGCGCGGCGGAGGCGGCGGACCTCGTCGGTCGAAGAGGCCAGAAGCCGCCCCCGCGCGTAGCCGACGCCGGGATCGACTTCGTTGCCGAAGCGGTCCGAGGTCATCCGGCCTGCTCCACGTTGATGGTGACGCATTTGCGGTAGGTATAGGCCTCGAGCGCGCCCTCGATCGAGTATTCGCTGCCGGTGCCCGACTGCTTTGTGCCGCCGTAAGACATGCCCGGGATCTGCCCGCCGCCCTGATTGACCTGGATCCAGCCCGCGTCGATGGCGCGGGTGAGCCGTGTGATCCGGCTGATGTCGTGGGTGAAGATGAAGGCGGCGAGCCCGTAGTGAGTGTCGTTGGCCATGGCGATCGCCTCGGCCTCGGTCTCGAACGGGATCGCGACCATGACCGGGCCGAACACCTCCTCCCGGACGATGCGCCAGCTGTTGTCGACGCCGGTGATGATGGTCGGGCCGGGCAGGAAGCCCGCCGGGTTCTCGGCCGGGGTTTCCCCGATCAGGAAGTCCGCGCCTTCCGCTTCGGCCTCGGCCACGAAGTTGCGGATCTCGTCGTAGCGTTCGGCGTTGATGACCGCGCCCATGTCGACGTCGGGGTCGAGCGCGTCGCCGACCTTGAGGGCTGCCGCCTTCTCCGCCACCTTGGGCATCAGCACGTCCCAGATGTCCTTGTGTACGAAGAGCCGCGAGCCGGCGGTGCAGCTCTGCCCCTGCCGCGCGAAGCGCATCGCATTGGCGACCTGTTGCGCGGTGGCGTCGAGCCTTCCGTTCTCGATCGCGTCGGGGAACACGATGGTCGGCGACTTGCCCCCGAGTTCCAGCGTGAGCTTGGCGATGCGGTCGGCGGTCGCGCGTCCGATGAGCCGGCCCACCTCGGACGAACCGGTAAAGGAGATCTTGTCCACGCCGGGATGCGCGGCAAGTGCCGCGCCTGCCTCTTCGCCAAGCCCCGTCACGACGTTGAAGACGCCGGGCGGGAACAGGCCGTCGGCAAGCTCGGCGAGCTTCAGGATCGCGAGTGGCGCGTCCTCGGCGGGCTTCAGCACCAGGCAGTTGCCGGTGGCGAGCGCCATGGAGATCTTGACCGCGCCAAGTTGCAAGGGCGAGTTCCAGGGGATGATCGACCCGACCACGCCATGCGGTTCGCGCGTCGAATAGCTGAAAAGACCGGGGCCGAGCGGCAGCGTCTCGCCCTTCTGTTCGACCGCGACACCACCGTAATATTTCAGCACGCCCGCCGCCCCCATCGCCTCGCCGCGGGACTGGGTCTTGATCGCATTGCCGGATTCGGCGGCGAGGACGCGGGCGACCTCCTCGGCGCTCTCCTCGAGCCGGCGACCGAGTTCCGCAAGGCGCTTGCCCCGCTCGGAGGCCGCGAGCGCGCGCCAAGCCGGAAGTGCGGCGCGGGCGGCGGCGACGGCGAGATCGATCTCGGCCTTCGCGCCGCGCCCGACCTCGCAGATGGGCGTCCGGCGCGAGGGATTCTCGACCGTCAGCTTCCGCCCGTCCGCGGGCCAATGCCATTTGCCGTCGATATAGCATCCGGCAAGCCCCGCCTGCGGCAGTTTCGGCTCCAGCAACTCGGCCATGTCGTACTCCCTTCAGATCTTGTTCTTCACCACCGCCCAGGCGTCGTCCAGCGCCCCCTTGAAGCGCTCGGTCGCGAGGTCGATTTCCTCCTCGTTGATGATCAGGGGCGGCATGAAGCTTATCCGGTCGCCGATCGCGCGAAGATAGAGCCCCCGATCATGCGCGAAGTCCTGCACCAATGCACCGACCTTCCAGGCCGGGTCGAAGGGGATCCGCGCCTTGGCGTCCCTCATCAGCTCGAAGCCGCAGAACAGCCCCACGCCGCGCACCTCGGCCACCAGCGGGTGGTCCTGCATGGCGTCGCACCGTTCGAGGAAACGCTTCGACACCTTGCGCACGTGCCCGATCAGGTCGATCTCGTCGTAGATGTCGAGCGCCTGGAGCGACACCGCCGCGCCGACCGGGTGGCCGGCATAGGTATAGCCGTGCCCGAAGACGCCGACCTCGTCGGAGTTGCGCATCATCTCGGCATAAAGCTCGTCCTTGAACATCAGGGCCGAGATCGGGAAGAACGCCGCCGAAAGCGCCTTGGCGCAGCTCACCATGTCGGGCTTGAGGCCCCAGGTCTCGGCCCCCCACATGTTGCCCGTCCGGCCGAAACCGCAGACGACCTCGTCGACGAGGAAGGTGATGCCGTATTTGCGGATGACTGCCTGCATCTCCTCCCAGTAGCCCTTTGGCGGCATCAGCGCGCCACCGCCGGAGATCGCGGGTTCGGCGAAGAAGGCCGCGACCGTCTCCGGCCCCTCGCGCAGGACCAGCTCCTCGAAGCTCCGCGCCATCCGGGCCGAGAACTCTTCCTCGCTCTCGCCGTCGATGTGGAAGCGGTAGTAGTTCGGCAACTCGGTGTGCTTGAACTCCGGCAGCGGCAGGCCGAACTTCGCATGCATGTGCGGCTGGCCCGACAGCGACACGGTCGCGATCGTATTGCCGTGATAGCCGCGGATGCGGCCGATGATCTTGCGCCGCTGCGGCTCGCCCCTCGCGGTGTTGGCGTACCAGATCAGCTTGATCGCGGTGTCGTTCGCCTCCGAGCCGGAGCACTGGAACATCACCCGGTTCATGCCGCCCGGCGCCATGCCGATCAATCGTTCGCCAAGTTCGGCCACGCGGGGATGCGAGCGGTTGTAGAAGGTCGGCGCGAAGGGCAGCGTGTTCATCTGCCGCATCGCCGCCTCGGCAAGCCGCTCGTTGTGATAGCCGAGGCTCACGCAGCCGAGGCCGGAGAACCCGTCGATGATCTCGCGCCCCTCGCTGTCGTAGATGAACACGCCCTTGCCGTGCGTGATCATGGTCGGGCCCTTCTCGGCATGCTGGCGCAGGTTGGTCTGCGGATGCACGTGATGGGCGATGTCCTGCTCGATGCTGCGCTTCGCGTCGACGTTCATGGCGGTCTCCGGACAAGGAATACCGTAGGAGATCACATTCTATTTGACTGAGCGGCAATCTCGAAGTTTTCTCGCTTTCGTGAAACTGATTCATCCAAAGTCGCCATGAAACCCTATCTCGACTTGCGTCACCTGCAACTGATCCAGGCGGTCATCGAAACCGGGCGCATCACCGATGCGGCCGAGAAGCTCGGGGTCACGCCCTCGGCGCTTTCGCACCGGCTGCGCGAGGCGGAGCGGCGGCTTGACGTGCAGCTCTTCACCCGGATGCACAAGCGCCTGCGCAAGACGCCGGCGGCGGAGTACATGTCGGTCGTCGCCGACCGTATCCTCTCCGATCTGACGCGGGCCGAGGAGGACGTGCGGCGCATGAACGCGGGCATCCACCATGTCGTGCGGCTGTCGGTCGAGGCCTATTCGAACTATCGCTGGCTTCCCGCATTCCTGAAGTACCTCAAGTCGCACACGACCGGCATCGATCTTCAGATCATGGCCGGCGGCAACCTCAACCCGCTCACCGGGCTGATGAACCGCAACATCGACATCGCCGTGGTCTCGGGCGTTCCGGCACAGGCGGGCGTCACCGCGGTGCCTTTGTTCGAGGATCCGCTTCTTTTCATCATGGCGCCGGGACACCGGCTGGCCGGGCGGGATTACATCGAGGGGAAGGACATCGTCGACGAACCCTTCATCACCTATACCAAGGTTCCAGAGCCCGACCGAGAGTTCGCCCGCCTGTTCCGCCCGACCGAGACCTATCCGAAATGGACGGCAACGGTAGAGCTTCCGGAGGCGATCGTGGAGCTTGTGGCGTCCAATCTCGGGACCAGCGTGCTGGCGGGCTGGGCACTTCAGACCGCGCTCAAGGAGGGGCGGATCGTCGGCGTTCAGGTCACCCAAGAGGGCATCACCATCCCCTGGTCCGCCGCGTTGCGCAGCGAAGACGCGGGTCCGGACGACCCGATCCGGATCGTCGCCGACCATCTGGCCGAATGGTGCGCGCGACCGGGATGCGGTCTTCACGTCACCTGACGGTCACCTCTTCATGCGGACATTGCCCGGATCGTAGAGCGGCCGCAGGCTCGCCGTCGCCTCTACCGGGCGGCCGGCGACCATGATCGTGTAAACCGCCCCGGCGGCGGCCTGGGCGCCGCCTTCAGGCAGCGTGACATAGCCCATCCCGACCGCAGCGCCGACCGTCCAGCCATAGCTCGCCGAGGTCAGGCGCCCGACGATCTGCCCGTCGCGGAGCACGGGCTCCTTGCCGAAGAGGAGCATTTCGGGATCGGCGAGGCGGAAGGACAGGAGCCGGGACTTCGCGCCCTCGGCTCGGCGGGCGAGGATCGCCGCCTTGCCCGTGAAGTCTGTCTCGAAGTCGCAGGCGAAGGTCAGGCCCGCCTCGACAGGCGTGTCGTGGGGGCCGATGTCGTGGCCCCAGTGGCGAAAGCCCTTTTCGATCCGGCAGCTGTCGACCGCCATGCCGCCGCAGAGCTGCGGTGGGAGTTCCTCTGCCATCACGGTCTCATAGACATGCTGGGCGAAGTCCGACGGGATGTGCAGTTCCCAGCCAAGCTCGCCGACATAGGTGATGCGCTGGGCGCGGACCGGGGCGTTGCCGACGAAGATCTCCCGGAAGGTGCCGAACGGGAATGCCGCGTCTGAGAGATCGGCATCGGTAAGCCGCGACAGGAAGTCCCGCGCCCGCGGCCCCATCACGGCCAGCGTCGCTTCGGACGCGGTGACATTGACGACGCTCGTCCCGCCATCCCCGAGCCGCGTCGTCAGCCAGCGCTCGACCTGCGGCTCCGCGCCGGCCGAGGCCATGATCAGGAAGCGGCGGTCGCCGAGTCGGGCCACCGTCACGTCGGCCTCGATGCCGCCCGCCTCGTTGAACATGTGGGTGTAGACGAGCGTCCCCGGCGTGACCTCCATGTTCGCCCCGCAGAGCCGCTGCATCTCGGCCTCTGCCGCCGGACCGTCGACGAGGAAGCGTCCGAAGGTGAGGTCGATCATCCCGATATCGCCGCGCAGGGCTTCGTGCTCGGCCTTCCAGGCGTCGAACCAGGGCTGGCGATCGAAACCGTCGGTGATCTCGGCCCCATAGATCAGCGGCCGCTCCCAGCCATTGGCGGGTGCGAACTCCGCGCCTGCGGCCTTCAACTGGGCGTAATAGGGCGTACGGCGCAGACCCCGCGCCGCCTCGCGCCGGTGATAGGGCCAGTGCATCGCGTAGGCGAGCGACAGCGTCTCGGCGGCCTTGGCCGCGACCAGCCCGGGCGCGTTCAGGCGCGGATGGATCCGCCGCGCGTCGACATCCGTCAGGTCCATCGTCATCCGGCCCGCCATGATCCATTCCGCAAGCGCCTTGCCCGCGCCGGGACCATTCTGGATGCCGGTGGAGTTGAAGCCCGCCGCGACCCACAGCCCCGGCAGCTCGGTCATGGGCCCGAGATAGTATTTCCCGTCCGGCGTGAAGCTCTCCGGCCCGTTGAAGAACTTGCGGATGCCGGTGCTCGCGAGCGCGGGGATGCGCTCGGCGGCGGCTTCGAGGATCGGGAACAGATGCTCCTCGTTGCAGGGCAGTTCGTCAAACTCGAAATGCTCCGGCAGGCCGCCTGCCGGCTGCCAGGGCGTGGCATTGGGCTCCGAACAGCCGATCAGGAGCTTGCCCGCGTCCGCCTTGTAATAGGTGTATTCGTCCATGACCCTGAGCACCGGCAGATCGCCGGTCACGCCGTCGATCGGGTCGGTCACGACGTAATAGTGGTTGGTGTAGTGCAGCGGGATCGGGGTGCCGTGGCTGAGGCCAAACTCCCGCGCCCACATGCCCGTCGCGTTGACCACATGGGCGGCGCGCACGAAGCCCGCCGAGGTCTCAATCCCGGCGACGCGGCCCTTCCCGGTCACGATCCGCTCGACCCTATTGTCCTCGAAGATCTGCGCCCCGTGCAGTCGCGCGCCCTTGGCGAGCGCCATGGTCGTATCGATCGGGTTCGTGCAGCCGTCGCCGGGAAACCAGAACGCACCCCTGGCGCCATGCGTGGACAGGAGCGGCCAGCGGTCTTTCGCCTCGGTGGCGGAGATCTCCTCGGCGCGGATGCCGCAGCCATGGGCGTAATCGACCTTGCGGCGCAGTTCCTCGATCCGCGCCTCGGTCAGCGCGAGCGTGATCGACCCGTTCCGCCTGAACCCGGTTGGTTGGCCGGTCTCCTCCTCGAGCCGCTCCATCAGGTCGAGCCCGTAGCGCGCGAGCGCGGACATGACCGGCACGCCCTGCGTCTCGCTGACGAGGCCCGCGGCATGCCACGTCGTGCCCGAGGTGAGTTTCTTGCGCTCGAAGAGCGCCACTGACCAGCCGGCCCTGGCGAGGTGATAGGCGGTCGCGCAGCCGACGATGCCGCCGCCGATGACGGCGACCTGCACCTCAGAGGGGAGCTCTCTCTCCATCTCTCTACCCTTTCAGCCGGGCGTTTTCGGGGTCGTAGAACGGCAACGCGCGCACGGTTGCCTGCACCGGCTCGCCGAGCACCTCGATCTCCAAACGGTCGCCCGGATCGGCGGGTATCGTCAGATAGCCGAGCGCGATGCGCTTGCCGATGCGGAAGCCGGTGCCGGCGGAGCTGACATAGCCGACCACCCGGCCCTCCTTCAGGATCGGGTCCGAGGAGAGCGTGTCGGGGCCTTGGCCGTCGAGTTCGAACGCCGTGAAGTGATAGTCGCGCGGCCGGTCGGCACCGGCGAGGAACGCGTCGCGGCCGACGAAATCGCTCTTCCGGCGGCTGACGAACCGGTCGAGCCCGGCGTCGAACGGCGTGTACTCGATACCGAAATCCGCGCCCCAGCCGTGATAGCCCTTCTCGATCCGCATCGCATTCAGGGCGTAGGAGCCGAACTCCACCATCCCCTTGTCCGCGCCTTCCCGCATGATCGCCTCGTAGACGGTTACGAGATCGGCCGAGCGCATGTGCAGCTCCCACCCCAGCTCGCCGACATAGGAGACGCGGAGCGCGATCATCGGGGCGCCGGCCAGCGTGATCTCGCGGACCGACATCCAGGGCGCAGCCTCCTTCGACAAGTCGGCGTCGGTCAGGGGCTGTAGAGTGTCGCGCGACTTCGGCCCCATCACCATCAGGGCCGCGTCGAAGTCCGATCCGCGCCGGAGCCTCACGCCGCTTTCCGGCAGGAACCGCGCCATCCAGTCGTGGTCGCGCTGATCGGCGAGCGTAGGGCCGCAGAGCAGGTACCTGTATTCTCCGAGCCGGGCGATCGTGGCCTCGGACCAGACCTTGCCCTTGGGCGTCAGCATGTAGCTGAGCTTGACGCGCCCGACCTCCGGCATCGCGCCGCAGAAGACCCGGTCGAGGAAGGCGGTCGCGCCCGGCCCCTCCACCTCGTAGCGGGTGAAGCCGCCGTGATCCATCATGCCGACATGGTCGCGCACGCCCTCACATTCGGCCTTCACGGCGTCGTGCCAGGCCTCGTGACGGAAGCTGAGGCTGCCATTGTCCTTCACCGTCTCGGTCTCGAACCAGAAAGCCCGTTCCCATCCGGCGATCTGACCGAAGACCGCGCCCTTCGCTTTCAGTCGGTCATAGAGCGGCGTGCGGTTCACCGGCCGCGCCGATTTCCAGATCCGGTGCGGATAGGGGATCGCATACTGGTGCTCGTAAAGCTCGCAGGCGCGGGCGACGGTGTAGTCGAAGGTCGCCCAGTCCCCGAACCGGCGTGGATCCCAGGCGGACATGTCCCATTCGGGCTCGCCTTCCGTGATCCATTCGGTGAGCGTCTTTCCCGCCGCCGCCGAATGGGTGATGCCGACCGGGAAGCAGCAGGCATGGTAGAAGTTCGGCAGGCCGAAGGCCGGGCCGCAGAGCGGCGCGCCGTCCGGCGAATAGGGGATCGGCCCGTTCACGAAACGGCTGACGCCCGCCTCGCCGAGGATCGGTATGTGTTCCAGCGCCGCCTCCAGCACCTCGGCGATGTCGTCGACGCTGTCGGGATAGAGCTGGTTGGCGAAGTCGTCGGGCATCCCGTCGAGCCAGGCGGGTCGCCCGGCATGGCCGTAGGAACCCAAAAGAAGCCCGTTCCGCTCGCGGCGCAGGTAGAACATGATGTCGGGATCGCGGACGAGCGGAAAGTTGGCCGGGTTCGCTTCCAGTTCGGGCAATGCCTCGGTCACGAGGTACTGGTGCTCGAGCGTCACCACCGGCAGGCGCTGGCCGACCATTTCGCCGACCTGCCGCCCGTAGTAGCCCGAGGCGTTGACGACGACATCGCAGAGGACCTCGCCCTTGTCCGTGCTGACCTGCCATTCGCCGGAGGGCCTGCGGCTAATCCCGGTGACCTTGGTGAAGCGCACGATCTCGGAACCGAGATCGCGCGCGCCCTTGGCCAGCGCCTGGGTCAGCTGGCTCGGATCGACATCGCCCTCATAGGGGTCGAGGATGCCGCCGATGACGCTGCTGCCTGCCCGGTACCAGGGATGCATCGCCTCCATCTCGGCCGGCGAGATCATCGCCATGTCGTAGCCGAGCCCCCTCGAGATGCCGACGAGGTGGTGGAAGAAGTCCATCCGGTCCCGCGTATGAGCCGGCCAGAACGCCCCGGTATGGCGGTAGGTGATCGGATAATCGACGACCCCGGCCAGATCCTTGTAGAGCCGCCATGCGTAGTTGCCCGCGCGCATCCCGCCCCAGCTTGTCCCATAGGTCGGGATATTCCCCGCAGCGTGCCAGGTGGAGCCCGAGGTGAGCTCGTTCTTCTCGATCAGCAGCGTGTCGGTCACGCCTGCCCTGGCGAGGTGATAGAGCGTCGAGACGCCGACGGCTCCACCGCCGATGACAACGACTTTGGCTTGGGATCTCATCGGTTCAGACTTCCAGCTTGATGGGCAGGCGCGCGCGGATCGCGGCTTCTATATCGGCGGGCAGGTGATCGGGCGCGGGGCTCGCCTCGATCTCGGCGACACGGGTGCGGGCGCGGTCCCAGACAGTCTTCGCGCCGCTCGTCAGCCAGTTCGAGATGCTTTGCCGGTCGCCGAGCCGGGGATAGAGGTACTCGGTCGTCATCAGCTTCAGCGTCTGGCCGGTGCCGAGGTAATGCCCCGGCCCGGTCACGACCTCCTCGATCAGGTCGAGGTCGATGGCGCCCTCGAACGCCTCGACCCCGCGCACCGAGCGCAGGATCGCGCCGCACATGTCGTTGTCGATCACCAGCGCCTCCTTGCTGGCCGCCATGATCGAGCCAAGCATGCCGACGCTGAGGTTGATCATGTCGGCCCCGGCCTGGGCCGACAGTGCAACGGTATATCCCTTCTCGTATCCGGCCTGCGCGTCGGCGACCTTGGCGTCGGTGATGCCGGCCGAGACCGTCGAAGGCAGACCGAGGTGAAGAAGTAGCTGGGCAGCCGCCGCGCTGGCGACCGCCGCCTCGCCGGAACCGCCGGTCATCGCGCCGGTGCGCAGGTCCGAGATGAAGGGCATGAAGGCGAGGATGCAGGGAAAGCCCGGCTGCATCATGTTGACGAGGACGAGGCCCGCGAGCGATTCCGCGAGGCCTTGCGCGAGCGCGCCCGCGAGCGACGCGGGGCTCGTGGCGCCGGCCTGCCCGGCAGAGCAGATCTGCAGCGGCATCCCGAGCCGCACGCATTCCCGCATCACGCCGCAGGCCTCGGTGGCGAGCGTGAGCGGCGGCACGACATGGCAGACGGACGCGAAGCAGAAGGGCTGCGCGGCGAAAGGGGTCGGCCCGAGTGCCGCGTCCAGCATCTCGACCACGGGGGCGACATGCGCGGGTTCGAAAAAGCTGGTGCCGATCGGTTTCGAGGTCGCCTTCATTGCCGCGAAGGCGGTGTTGAGGTCGAGCGTCAGCGGGTCGGCCATGTCGCGCGCAACCACCGGGCGCAGCGCGTAGTGGATGCTGTCGCAGGCGTCGACGATGCGCATGAGACCGTAGAGATCGGCCAGCGTGCTGTCGCGGAAATTGCCGGTGTCGGCATCGAGTACCTGCACGGCGGCGCCGCCGGTCCCGATATGAACGTGGCCTCCGCCCACTTCGATCCCGCGCTGGGGATCGAAGCCCGGCAGTTCGACGCGCTTGCGTGACTTCGCGATCATGTCTTCGACCAGCGCGCGCGGGAAGGTGAGCCGGCCGTCGGGGCGCTCCACCGCGCCGCCGGCAATGGCCAGCTTCCGCATCTCGGGCGCGTCGGCGGCGACGCCGATGCGGGCGAGGATGTCGAAGGCCGCCTCGATGATCGAGCGCAGGCTGCCGTCGTCAAGCGGCCGGAATCGCCCTCCGGGAGGCGGGCGAGTCGCTCCACCCTGGGACTGCGCCTCTCCACGGCTCTGTCTGGCTCTCCGCATCGGCACGCCTCCTGGCTACTCTTTCCGCGGCAGTCTATGCGCAGGATGGATTAGTTCAATTTCATTATATACGTCTTTTGATGAACTGATTTCAGTCATTATCGACCGCATCCGGTTTCGCGTGCGCCCAGCACCCTGTCCAGCCATCGCGGATCCATCTCGGGAACCAAGGACAGCAGGAGCTGCGTATACTCATGGCGTGGCGGGTGCAGAACGGCCGGTTTCGGCCCGGCATCGACCACCCGACCGCGCTGCACGACCACGACGTCGTCGGCGATCGCCTCGACGGTCGCGAGATCGTGCGTGATGAACATATGGGCGACCCCGAAATCCCGCCGCGACGTCGTCAGGAGGCGCAGGATGCCGTCGGGGGCGGTCACATTATCAATGCCAAGGTGCTGTGCCAACTTTTCCGCTTCGCCATCACCTACGATCTGGCGGACACGAACCCGGCGAAGGGCGTGGAGCTATTGACGTCCAGTTCCGAGGGCTACCACTCGTGGACGCTGGCCGAGATCGAGAAATTCGAGACCACGCACCCGGTGGGCACGACCGCGCGCCTGGCGCTCGCTCTGGCGCTCTACACGGGGCAGCGCCGGTCCGACCTGGTTCTATTCGGCCGCCAGCACTTTCAAGGCGAATGGCTGGTCTTCACGCAGCAGAAGGGCAAGGCCCGCAATCCGATCCGGCCGGAAATCCCGATCATCCCGGAGCTGCGACACATCATCGACGCCAGCGGCACGGGCGACTTCACGTTCCTGGTGAACGGCTACGGGAGGGCATTCACGAATGCCGGATTCGGCAATCGCTTCCGCAAGTGGTGCGACGAGGCGGGCTTGTCGGAGTGTTCCGTTTACGGGCTGCGAAAGGCCGCCGCCGCGCGTCTGGCCGAGTTGGGATGCACGGAATTCGAGATCATGGCGATCACCGGCCACCAGACTTCCAAGGAGGTAACGAGGTACACCAAGGGCGCCAGTCAGAAAGTTTGCGCCCAAGCAGCCCTTCGCAAGATGACAGGCGGACAGAATTAGAACTATAGTGTCCCGCTTTTGACCCCCGTTGCACACGGCGGGACAGAAACGGCTCTTAAGTGTCTGATTTTGTGGGGAGATGAAAACCAAGTGGCAGCCCGTAGGGGAGTCGAACCCCTCTTTTCAGGTTGAAAACCTGACGTCCTAACCGATAGACGAACGGGCCGCGCTTGGCGTGGGGCGGTGTTTAAGCGAGTGCCGTGGGGCGCGCAAGAGGCTTTTTTCAGTTTTTTCACCCGCCGCAAAAATTAGCTCCGCGCCGCGTCTTCGAGCCTCAGTTGCGGCTTCGAACGGCCCTGCCAGTGGTTGAGTTCGAGCCGCCCCGCGAGGTGTAGGCCGAGCCCGCCATGCGCTTCCAGCATGGGGCCGAGGCCGTTGTCGAAGGCGCCGAAGGCGATCGCCTCGATCGCGGGCGACTGCCCGTCGGAGAAGCCGAGTCTGAGATGTGTCTCGCCGATCCGACGGGTATGGGTGATCCTTACGGACGGGAAGGCGAAGCGCGGCGCCGGGGCGGCCTGGCCGAAGGGGCCGGCGCGCTCGATCTCCTCGATGAGGGAATGGGTCACCGCGCCCGGCATCAAAAGTCCGTCGAGCCTGAGGTCACGCGGGCCGATGCGATCCGCGCCCTGGCGGGCAAGCAGGTCGCCGAGCCGCTCCATAGCCGCGTCGAGGCGGTCGCGGGCGACGGTCAGCCCGGCCGCCATGCGATGGCCGCCGCCCTTTAGCAGGAGCCCGTCCGCCGCGAGCCGCTGGATCGCGGCGCCGAGGTCGATGCCCTCGACCGAGCGGCCCGAGCCCTTGCCCTCGTCGCCGTCGAAGCCGATGACCACGGCGGGGCGGTTCGTCGCCTCCTTGAGCCGAGCCGCGACGATGCCGACGACGCCGGGATGCCAGCCGTCGCCGGCGGCCCAGACCAGGGGGGCATCGAAGCCGCGCGCCTCGGCCTGGGCGAGGGCGGCGTCGCGCACCCGGTTCTCGATCTCGCGGCGCTCGGTGTTGAGGGCGTCGAGCCGTTCGGCGAGCGCCTGCGCCTCGTGCAGATCCTCGGTCGCGAGGAGCCGCGCGCCGAGATCGGCGGCACCGATCCGGCCGCCGGCATTGACGCGGGGGCCGAGCAGGAAGCCGAGGTGATAGGGCGTCGGCGCCCGGTCCATCCGCGCCACGTCGGCGAGCGCGCGGAGCCCGATGCGCTCGCGCCGGGCCATGACCTTCAGCCCCTGCCGCACCAGCGCCCGGTTGACGCCCACAAGCGGCGCCACGTCGGCCACGGTGGCAAGCGCCACGAGGTCGAGCATCGCCATCAGGTCGGGGCCCTTGGCACCCTCCTCGCGCAGGAGCCGGTTCGCCTCCACCAGCATGAGGAATACGACCGAGGCGGCGCAGAGATGGCCGAGCGACCCGTCTTCGTCCTGCCGGTTGGGGTTCACCACGGCGAGCGCGGGCGGCAGCGTTTCGGCGCCGAGATGGTGGTCGAGCACCACCACGTCGGCCCCCTCGGCCGCCGCGATCGGCCCGTGCGAGAGCGTTCCGCAATCGACGCAGAGGATGAGTCCGTGGTCGCGCGCGAGTGCGGCCATCGCCGGTTCGTTTGGGCCGTAGCCCTCGTCGATCCGGTCGGGGATGTAGAGCGTGGCGTCCCTGCCCATGGCCCGAAGCCAGGTGAGGAGGAGGGCCGCCGACGACCCGCCATCGACATCGTAATCGGCAAAGACCGCGATCCGCTCGCGGTCACTGACCGCCTTCAGGAACCGGCGGGCGGCGGGTTCCATGTCCTTCAGCCCTCGCGGATCGGGCAGGAGGTCGCGAAGCTGCGGCTCGAGAAAGCGCGCGGCCTCTTCCGGGGCCACCCCGCGCGCCACCAGCACGCGGGCAAGCGCCGCGGGCAGCCCGGTCTCCTGCGTCATCGCCTCGGCGAGCCGGTCGGCCTCGACCGAGGGGCCGGTCCAGCGCCGGCCGGTCGCGGAAGATTCAACCCCGAGAAATGCGGTCATGTGCCTCCTGACGCGGGAACCGGCCGAAAGACCCGCCCGCCTCTTCATCTTGGCCCAAATACCTCGGGAGTCCGGGGGCAGCGCCCCCGGCGCCCGCCGTCAGCGGATCGGGTTGCGGTAGATCATCCGCCGCACCGACCCGGTCTTCGACCGCATCAGGATCGTCTCGGTCTGGATGAAATGCGGCTCGCGCTTCACGCCCTGCACGATCGAGCCGTTGGTCACGCCGGTCGCCGCGAAGATCACGTCGGCCCGCACCATCTCGTCGCGCGCATAGACGCGGTTCAGGTCGGTAATCCCGGCCTTGGCCGCGCGACCGCGCTCGTCGTCGTTGCGGAAGAGAAGCCGGCCCCAGATCTGCCCGCCCATGCATTTCAGCGCCGAGGCCGCCAGAACGCCCTCCGGCGCGCCGCCCGAGCCCATGTACATGTCGATGCCGGTCAGTTCCGATTCCGCGCAGTGGATGACGCCCGCGACGTCGCCGTCGGTGATGAGCCGGATCGCCGCGCCGGTGGCGCGGATCTCGGCCACCATGTCGGCATGGCGCGGCCGTTCGAGGACGCAGACCGTGATGTCGGTAGGCTTGCACTTCTTCGCCTTGGCAAGCTCGACGACCCGCTCGGTCGGGCTCATCTCGAGCGACACGACGTTCTTCGGCAGGCCGGGGCCGACGGCGAGCTTGTCCATGTAGACGTCGGGCGCGTGCAGAAGGGTGCCGCGCGGCGCCATCGCGATCACGGTCAGCGCGTTCGGCATGTCCTTCGCGGTCAGCGTCGTGCCTTCAAGGGGGTCGAGCGCGATGTCGACTTCCGGCCCGTTGCCGGTGCCCACTTCCTCACCGATGTAGAGCATCGGCGCCTCGTCGCGCTCGCCCTCGCCGATCACCACGGTGCCCTTGATGTCGAGGAGGTTGAGCTGGTCGCGCATCGCGTTCACCGCGGCCTGGTCGGCGGCCTTCTCGTCGCCGCGTCCGATCAGGCGCGCGGAGGCGTGGGCGGCGGCTTCGGAAACGCGGGCGAGGCCCAGCGAAAGCATGCGGTCGTGGAATTCCTGGGCGTCGGCCATGGTCTGTCCCTGTACTGTCGGTTTCTCAGCATCTAGCCGGTCGCGCCCCACCGGGGCAAGGGCGAAGGGCCGCCCGAAGCGGCCCGCCGGTCAGACGGTCTCGATCCGGATCGCCACCGGCTCGCCGCTGACCACGCCAGTCGCCGGCAGCCGCTTCAGCGCGTGGTCGATCGCGTCGCGCGTCGTCTTGTGGGTGACGATCAGCACCGGCGCGGTCGAATCGGCATGGTGGTACTGCCGCATCCGGTCGATCGAGATTCCCTCTTCGCCGAGCACCGTCGCCACCTTGGCGAGCGCGCCGGGCTTATCGGAAAGCGCCATCCGCAGGTAATGCGGCGCCGGGGCCGTGGCCTTGGCGGGTACCGGATCGGCGAGCGTCGCCGCGGGCTGGCCGAAGGTCGAGATCCGCGCCCCGCGGGCGATCTCTATCACGTCCGACATCACCGCCGAGGCGGTCGGGCCTTCGCCGGCGCCCGCACCCCTCAGCACGATCTGGCCGACGCTGTCGCCCTCGAGGACGACCATGTTGGTGCCGCCCTGGAGCTGACCGAGCGGGCTTTCGGCCGGTACGAGGCAGGGCGACATCCGCTGTTCGAGCCCGCGTCCGGTCATCTGCGCGACGCCGAGCAGCTTGATCTTGTAGCCCATGTCGCCGGCGCGGCGGATGTCGTCGATCGAGATCCGGCCGATCCCCTCCAACTCCACCGCGTCGAAGGCGACCTTGGTGCCGAAGGCAATGGCTGCGAGCAGGCTCAGCTTGTGGCCGGCATCGATCCCGCCCACGTCGAGATTGGGGTCGGCTTCCAGATACCCGAGCTGGCGCGCCTCCTCGAAGACCTCGGCGTAGGGAAGGCCGGCGCTCTCCATCCGGGTCAGGATGTAGTTGCAGGTGCCGTTCATCACGCCCATCACCCGGCGGATCTCGTTGCCGGCGAGCCCCTCGGTCAGCGCCTTGACGACCGGGATGCCGCCCGCCACGGCGGCTTCGAAGCGGATCACGCGGCCGTGTTCCTCGGCCGCGAGCGCCAGCTTCTGGCCGTGGATCGCGAGCATCGCCTTATTGGCGGTCACGACGTCCTTGCCGGTCTCGATCGCGGCCTTCGTCGCGGCGAGCGCCGGGCCGTTCGAACCGCCCATCAACTCGACGAAGACATCGACGTCTTCGCGCCGGGCGAGGGCGACCGGATCGTCCTCCCAGGCGTAGCCGGAGATGTCGGCGTCGCGGTTCTTGGTGCGGTTGCGTGCGGACACGGCGGAAACCACGATCTCGCGCCCGGCGCGGCGCGCGAGCAGCGCGGCATGGTGCTGGACGATCTTGACGGTACCGATGCCCACCGTGCCGAGGCCGGCGATGCCGAGACGCAGGGGGGTGGGCATGAGGTTCTCCATGGTGATCGAGCGTGCGGGCAAGTCGCGCGGCTCTTAGCCTGTCCGGCGGCGCCTTGCAACGCGCCCGCGCGAATTGGCGACGGGCGGGGGCGCGGCGGCCACGGTCCGGTGCCGCTCAGGCGTCCGGGTCGAACTGGCGCAGCGCCTCGGCCCGCGCCTTCAGCGCCGCCGCCCCGGATTCGAGTTCGGGCGTCGGATCGGCCTCTGGCGCCGGCGGGGTGATGGAATCGAAGGTTTCGAGCTGCAGGAACTCCGGGTAGGGTGCGTCGCCGACCGCCGGATTTGCGGCGGCTTCGACCTCGGGAAAGCGGGCGCAGCCCGCGAGGGCCGCGCAGGTCAGGACGGCGATGAGGACGGCGGGGCGCATCGTTCGGGTCTCCGGCAGGCGGGCGGCAGAGTAGTCCGGCCGCCGCCCCGGCCGCAAGCGGTCGCGGTCGGGGATTGTATTGAACGTGCGTTCAGATACTCTGGCGCCATGGCACGCAAGACCGGCTCCCATTCCGAAATCACCGGCCCCCGCATTCGTGCGGCGGCGCTGAAACTCTTCGCCCGGCACGGATTCGCTGCGGTCTCGATGCGCCAGATCGCCGCCGAGGTCGGGGTTCAGGCCGGTGCGCTCTACCTCTACACGCCCGACAAGGAAACGCTGCTCTTCGATCTCCTGAAGGAGCACATGGACGAGCTGATCGCCGCTTGGGAGGCCGAGCCGCGGGGCGCCTCGCCGCGCGAAAGGCTGGAGGCCTTCGTGCGCTTCCACATCCGCTTCAACCTCGAGCGGCCAGACGCGGTGTTCCTGTCCTACATGGAACTGCGCAACCTCGGGCCCGGGAACTTCGCCGCGATCGAGGCACTGCGGCGCGACTACGAGAACCGGCTCGAGGCGATCCTCAGCGAGGGCCAGGCGGCGGGCACCTTCGCCGCGCCCGACACCAAGCTCGCGACGCTCGCGATCATCGCGATGCTGACCGGGGTCAACACCTGGTACCGCGAGGGCGGCCGGCTGAGCCGCGACCGGGTCGGCGACATCTACTGGGACATGGTCCGGAAATCCGTCGCCGCCTGACCGCTGTTCCTTCATCTTGCCGAAAATTTCCTCGGGGGGCCGGGGGGCAGACGGCCCCCCGCATCGCCGCAATTAGCCGACGGGGCGGATGAAGGTCCCGTTCCGCAAATCGGCCATCGCCTGCATGAGTTCGGCCTTCGTGTTCATCACGATCGGCCCGTGCCAGGCCACAGGCTCCTCGAGCGGGGCGCCGGAGATCAACAGGAACCGGACGCCCTGGTCGCCGGCCTGCACCGTCACCTCCTCGCCGCTGCCGAAGCGCACCAGCGTGCGGTCGCCCGACAGGTCGCGGATCCGGACCTCCTCGCCCATCACCTCCTTCTCGAGCAGCACGCCCTCGGGCCGGCTCGCTTCGGAAAACCGCCCCGCACCTTCGAAAACATAAGCGAATGCACGGCGATAGGTGTCGATCTTGAAAGTTTTTCTCACCCCGGCCGGGACGAAGACGTCAAGGTATTGCGGGTCGGCCGCGATGCCGTCGACCGGGCCGCTCCGGCCCCAGAACGATCCGACGATGACCCGCACCCGCGTTCCGTCGTCGTCGATCACCTCGGGGATGTCGGCCGCCTTCACGTCCTGGTAGCGCGGCGCCGTCATCTTGAGCCGAGAGGGCAGGTTGGCCCAGAGCTGAAACCCGTGCATCTGTCCCTTCGCGTTTCCAAGCGGCATTTCCTGATGCAGGATCCCCGATCCCGCGGTCATCCACTGCACGTCGCCCGCACCAAGCCGGCCGGCATTGCCGAGGCTGTCGCCATGCTCGACCGTGCCGGCGAGCACATAGGTGATCGTCTCGATGCCGCGATGCGGGTGCCAGGGGAAGCCCTTCAGGTAGTCCTCCGGCCGTTCGTTGCGGAAATCGTCGAAGAGCAGGAACGGGTCAAGCTCGGTCGGGTCCTGGAAGCCGAAGGCGCGGTGCAGCCGCACTCCGGCGCCTTCGAGAGTCGGACGGGCGGGACGGGTTTCGAGAACGGGGCGGATCGACATTTCGGTTCCTCCTGGGGCTTTGCCGTAATATAGGGCAAAAACCGGCAGGGCGGAGGGCCTCTCCGCGGCGGGGCATCACAGGACCTGTGCCGCGGTGCACAGGCGCGATCGGGGGCACGGCATGAACGACATCCAGGACGAAATCCTCGCCAGCATCACGCCATCGCCGGCGCGGCGCGCCTTCGCCACGGGCGTTCTGGCGACGCTCGGCGCGCTCCTGGTGCTGCTCGCGTTCCTGCGCCCGCCCGCCTCGATGCCGTTGCAGTTCTTTCTCATCGTGCTCGGCGCAGCCGCACTCGTGCTTTGCGTGCGGCTCTTCCGCGCGACCGGGAATGGGCTCTTGCTCACCGCCGCGGGGATCCGCGACAGCGAAGGACGCGAGGTCGCCCGGCTCGCCGAGATCCGCAAGGTCGAGCGCGGCACCTTCGCCTTCAAGCCCTCGAACGGGTTCCTCCTGCACCTGGCCGAGACTCGGCCGCGCGCCTGGGCGCCGGGCCTCTGGTGGCGCTCGGGGCGGCGGGTCGGCATCGGCGGCGTGATCTCGGGCGCCGAGGGGCGGCACATGGCCGACCGGATCGATGCGCTGATCGCAGAGCGCGGCGGGCAGCCGTCAGCCTGACACGTCCGAATCGATCGACGGATCCCGCGTGCCGTCGTCGTTGCCGTCGCCGTTCAGCTCGATCTTCTTGTCGCCGTCGTAGACACAGGCCGGAACCGTCGCGCCGTCGCCCGGATCGAACTTGACGCAGGACGTGAAGCGCGGCGCGGTCGGAACGAAGGACGTGAGCCATTGTGCGGCGAGCCCGACATTGAAGATCGGCTCGTAGGCCATGCCGGTTTCGACGATGATCACGGCTTCACCCTCGGGCATCACCGGAATCCGGCTGGTCTGCGGGTGGATCGACCCGGTCGTCTGCGCCGGGGTCCTGCCGGAGGCGTGGGACCAGGCGACTTCGTGACGCTCGTCCTTGTCGTCCCAGATCACGCTCGACAGCCGCACCCAGGTCGGTTCGGACGACGCGGTCATGTAGCCGAAGAGCTTGTTCAGCCCCTCGATATAGGCGTCGTCGACGACATCGTCCTGCTGCACGCGCGCGACCATGTCGGCGATCGTGTGGGTGGCCTTGAGGTTGAGGTTCTTCTGGCGGAAGGCATCGAAGAACTGAACCGAGGCGACGAGCCACCAGATCAGCCAGACGCTGGCGATCATCCCTTCGACCGGCATCGAGCCTCGCGTGTCGGTGGCGAAGTCGCGGCCGCGAAGCCTGAGGCGCGAGATGAGGGACATGGGTGTCATCCTCCCGTGCCCGGATCGTTGACCAAGGCGGTCACCGAAACCAGCGAGTAGGTGCCGGATTCGTCCGTGGGCAGCCGGATCCCGATCCCGGTGGTCGGAAAGACGGGGGCGAACTTCGCGCAGGCGCGGATCAACATCATCTCGTCGCCGGCACCCGGGGCGTAGGAGGGCGGCATGACGATGTCCTCGGACCGGCTGGCGCAGGTCGGCCCAGTTTGCAGCCCGGCCCAGGTCTCCGTGCTGACCGGGCGCAGTTCGACCAGCAGGGACGTTTCGCAGTTCGGGAGCAGCACCGTGTGCCGGCAGACGGCACGGCGGAACGCGGCATGCGTTACCCGCCGGTTTGCCTTCTCGCTGGCGAAGCGGCCCCTCGGCTGCTCCCATGTCCCCAGCCTCAGGTCGCGTACCGTGAGGTCGAGCGCGCGTTCGAGCATCATGTGGCGCGCCATCATCACGCCGAGTTCCAGCGACGACATCATCAGCAGGAAGAAGAACGGCAGAAAGATCATGAACGGGATCGTCGCCGTCGCGCCGTGCTCTTCCCGGATCTTGCGCCAAAACCAGGCGCGAATATGTCCCCTCGGGGCCGCCATCAGTGGGTCAGCCTCAGCTTGGTGATCGCGCCCGCGATGCCGGCGAAGGCATCCGAGATATCCTTGCCGTCAACCGCATAGAAGCCGGAGTTCTGGCAGGCGGAGAGCAGTTTCTGACCTTCAACCGGTGCCTCGAACGCGATCGAGAAGATGCGGATGTCACGGCCCGGATCCTTGGCGGCATCGCAGACCGCGAGGGTCCGCGCGTCCTTCGTGCTGGCGGCGGCGGTGTTCGCGACGGAGGTGTTCGCGACCGGATCCTCCGCGTCGGGGCGCCACTGGTTGCGCAGGTCGCGGTCCTGATAGGCGCCGTAGATGATCTCGTCCGAGAAGTAGAACATCGACATCGACGACCAGACCTCCGGCCAAGTCATTTGCTGGGCCATCGGATGGGTGCCGTCGAATCCGGCATCGTTCGCCTGCGACATGCCGCAGGTTTCGGTCTCGCCCGATCCGGTGCACACATCAGCGTCGTAGACGGCATCGCCCCAGGGGGAGTCGCGCCAGGCCTGAAGTGCGAAGACGTAGAACTTGCCGCTTTGCGGATCGAAGAGTGAATATTGCTCCAGCGCGTCGTCGCCGAGTTCGTCGCCCGGATCCGTCCTGTAGGCGGCATTGCGCCAAAGCGGGCTCATCCCCTCGTCGTAGTAGGGATCGCCGTCGTCGTTGTTGCGCAGCCGGTATTCGGCCGAGTTGGCGCCGTCCGTCAGCAGCACGATCACTTTCAGAACGTCGAGGCCCTTGCGTGCATGAGGGCCGGCGAAGTCATGGGGGCGGCCGACAAAGTCGAGCGGCAGCTTGCCCTTCCCGACCATGTCCTCGACGACGCCCCTCATCGACGGATCGAGGAGCGCCGAGCCCCATTTCATGCCGATGTCGATCGAGGTGTTGCCCTCGGCCTCGAGCCCGTCGATGAACGTCACGAGCGCCGCCCTGTCGCCCGAGAAAGGCAGGATCTCGCGGTTGGCCCCGGTCGGGCAGTTGGTCATCTCGGGCGGGGCCGCCAGCCTGAACGGATCGAAATGGCCGTTGCGCTGGTACCGGCGGTCGTCCGGGCCGAAGCCGAACGCGACGGCCGTGGTCGTGAAGTCGCTCTCGGTCTCGCTGAAGACGCCCACCGCGTCGCTGAACTCGATGCAGGCCGAGCTGTCATGCTCGACCGTCATGTTGAAGTGGCTCGCCAGATCGGTGGGCATCGCGACCTGCGTCGCGTAGGGGACGATCGAGATGGAGACATTGCCGGGCTCGACGGCGGCGAAGACCTGCTCGACGAAGGTTTTCGCCGCCTCCTTGAGGTGGCCGAGCCGCCCGTTGCCGTTCATGGAACCCGAGACGTCGAGCACGAGGGAGATCTCGATCTGCCCGATGTCTTCCTTGACCCTCGACGAGGCGGGCGCGGTCAGCGTCGACACGCCGGCAAGATCCGCGAACCAGGTGTCGAGCGTTTCCGCGGCGCGGATCTCGACCTGTTGGAGCACATCGTCGGTGCCCCGCGTGACGATGATGTCCCTGTTCGTCGGAGGTGTCAGCCCGGCCTTGACGAAATGGTCCCGCACGACCTCTTCCGGGGGCAGGGTCTGCCCGGGGGCGGTCGCGGCGCGCGCGGCGCTGTCGATCGTGTTCTGGAGAACCGTGCGCCGCTCCTCGAACCGCATCAGGTCGAGTGCGACACCGGTCAGCATGAGCATGATCACGAAGGTGAAAAGCCCGAAGATCACGAGCGAGCCGTCTTCCGCCTGCCGGAAGCGGGCCAGCCTGGCATGAAGGCCGCGGAGCGCCGCCCGCGACGCGACGGCGCCGTCCGGGGCTATCCGAAACTGTGACATCCTCTTTACCCTTTCCACGTCTTCCCCATGGACGAGTTGTCGAAGTGTTCACGCAAGCTGGCGCAGGGTTTCCCCGTGCAGGGGCAATTCTGCGGACTGGTATGAGGTGAAAATATGGCGATGGGCGCGGCATAGCCCCAATTGCCTCGATTCGGTACGGTATCATGCCCTTTTGCGCGGATCCTTGCCGAAAGCGGTGAGGTTTTATGCTTCCCCGAGCGCTGGAAAGCCGGCCGAGGAGCCGGGTTCTTGCCGAAATCGGTGCGGGTTGTGTTTCCTTTGGGCTCTGGTAACCAAGGCGCATTAGCGTGACCGACGGCGCCGGAAACCCCGGAACAAGCAATGTCGCGGCGCGCATCCGGCCCGCAAAGAGGCCGGTGGCCAGCCAAGGAGGAAATCATGGCCTTCAACGGGGAACCGAGCTTCCGCCAGTCCGTGGATCTGATGTTCAACCGCGCCGTCGCGGTGATGGACCTCTCGCCGGGGCTTGAAGAGAAGATTCGGGTCTGCAACTCGACTTATACGGTGCGGTTCGGGGTGCGCCTCAGGGGCGCGATCCACACCTTCACCGGCTACCGCTCGGTCCATTCCGAGCATATGGAACCGGTGAAGGGCGGCATCCGCTTCGCGACATCGGTGAACCAGGACGAGGTCGAGGCGCTCGCGGCGCTGATGACCTACAAATGCGCGCTGGTCGAGACGCCGTTCGGCGGCTCGAAGGGCGGTCTCTGCATCGACCCGCGCCAGTACGACGAGCACGAGATGGAGCTCATCACCCGGCGCTTCGCCTATGAGCTGATCAAGCGCGACCTGATCAACCCGGCCCAGAACGTGCCTGCCCCCGACATGGGCACGGGCGAGCGCGAGATGGCCTGGATCGTCGACCAGTACAAGCGGATGAACACCACCGACATCAACGGCGCGGCCTGCGTCACCGGCAAGCCCTTGAACGCCGGCGGCATCCAGGGCCGGGTCGAGGCGACGGGGCGCGGAGTGCAATACGCCTTGCGCGAGTTCTTCCGCCATCCCGACGACATGAAGGCCGCGAAGCTCGACGGCAAGCTCGACGGCAAGCGGGTCATCGTCCAGGGCCTCGGCAACGTCGGCTACCATGCCGCGCTGTTCCTCTCGATGGAGGACGGCGCCCGGATCACCGGGATCATCGAGCGCGACGGTGGGCTCTTCAATCCCGAGGGCATGAACGTGCAGGCCGTGCGCGACTGGCTGGTCGAGACCGGCGGCGTCAAGGGCTGCCCGGAAGGTACCTATGTCGAGGACGGCGCCAAGCTACTCGAGGAAGACTGCGACATCCTCGTCCCGGCGGCGATGGAGGGCGTGATCAATCTCGGCAACGCCAGCAACATCAAGGCGCCCTTGATCATCGAAGCCGCGAACGGCCCCGTCACCGCCGGCGCCGACGAGATCCTGCGCGGCAAGGGCACGCTCATCATCCCCGACATGTATGCCAACGCGGGCGGCGTGACGGTGTCCTATTTCGAATGGGTCAAGAACCTCAGCCATATCCGCTTCGGCCGGATGCAGCGGCGCCAGGAAGAGGCGCGCCACCAGCTCCTGATCGACGAGTTGGAGCGGCTCTCGAACGACAAGGGACTCGGCTGGACCCTGTCGCCGGGCTTCAAGCAGCAGTACCTGAAAGGTGCGGGCGAGCTGGAGTTGGTGCGCTCGGGCCTCGACGACACGATGCGCGCCGCCTACCAGTCGATCAGCCACACCTGGCACAGCCGCAACGATGTTACCGACATGCGGATGGCGGCCTATATCGTCGCGATCGACCGGGTGGCGAAGAGCTACCGCTCCAAGGGGCTCTGACCGCCCGCGCGTGACGCAGCGTCACGGCGCGCCATGACCTCGGCCGGTGGCCTTCGGCCGCCGGCTCTGGCATCGTCCACCCGCCACCGGATGCGAGGGATGCCATGACCCGGATCGACGACCTGCCGCTCGCCAATCTCGCCGTCGCCACGGACGAGGACGGCATCGCCACCGTCACCCTGAACCGCCCGGCGAAGCGCAACGCGCTCAACGCGGCGACGATCGAGGAGCTGGTGACGCTGTTCTCGGCGCTGCCGCGCGCGGGTGTCCGGGCGGTGGTGCTCCGGGCCGAGGGGCCGCATTTCTGCGCCGGGCTCGATCTTGTCGAGCATCTCCACGCCGGGCGGACGGCGGCCGATTTCATGCATGTGTGCCTGCGCTGGCACGAGGCCTTCAACAAGATGGAATATTCGGGCGTCCCGATCATCGCCGCGCTGAAGGGCGCGGTGGTGGGCGGCGGGCTGGAGCTTGCCTCTGCCGCGCATGTCCGGGTCGCCGACGTCTCGACCTATTTCGCCCTTCCCGAGGGACAGCGGGGTCTCTTCACCGGCGGCGGCGCGACGATCCGGGTGGCCGACCTCGTCGGCAAGGCGCGGATGATCGACATGATGCTGACCGGCCGGGTCTACCGCGGCGAGGAGGCGGTCGCGGTCGGGCTCTGCCAGTACCTCGTCGAGGACAGCGAGTCCAAGGCCTACGAGCTCGCCCGGGCCGCGGCGCAGAACCCGCCGCTGTCCAATTTCGCGATCTGTTCGGCAATCAGCCACATGCAGAACATGTCCGCCCTCGACGCCGCCTATGCCGAGGCCGTGGTCGCGGGCGTGGTCAACACGCAAGGCGAGGCGCGCGGCCGGCTCGAGGCCTTTGCCGACAAGACCGCCGCCCGGGTCCGGCCCGACTGACGGTTTCGGCTTGCGCTTGCCCGCGCGCCCGGTCTTTCTGGCGCCGGAGAAGGGGGCGGCCATGACACCTTTGCGCGGCATCACGCTGAAACTCTGTTCGGTCACGGTGTTCGTCGGCATGGCGAGCCTCATCAAGGCCACCTCCGATGTCGTGCCGCCGGGCGAGGCGGTGTTCTTCCGTTCGGCCTTCGCGATGCCGGTGATCCTGCTCTGGCTCATTGCGCGTCGGGACCTGCGCGCGGGCCTCGCGACTAGGAACCCGCTTGGCCATTTCTGGCGCGGCCTCGTCGGCGCGGCCGCGATGGGCTTCGGCTTCGCCGGGCTCGGGCTGCTGCCTCTGCCAGAGGTGACGGCGATCGGCTACGCCGCGCCGCTCCTCACCGTGGTTTTCGCGGCAATGTTCCTCGGCGAGGAGGTGCGCGCCTTCCGGATCGCGACGGTGGCGCTTGGGATGATGGGCGTGCTGGTGATCCTCTCGCCGCGGCTGACCGCGCTCGGCGCGGGCGAGATCGGCAGCACCGAGGCGCTGGGCGCGATCGTGGTCTTCGTCGGCGCGGTCTTCGCCGCGCTCGCGCAGGTCTTCGTGCGCCGCCTTGTGCAGGCGGAGCGCACGGCGGCGATCGTCTTCTACTTCTCGCTAAACGCGACGCTCCTCTCGCTGATCACCTTGCCCTTCGGCTGGGTCTGGCCCGATCCCGCGAGCGCCGCGATGCTCGTCCTTGCCGGGATCCTCGGCGGGCTCGGCCAGGTACTTCTGACCTCCTCCTACCGCTATGCCGACGCCTCTGTCGTGGCGCCGTTCGAATATGCCTCGATGCTCCTGGCGCTCGGCGTCGGCTATGTGGTCTTCGACGAGGTGCCGACGCTGACCGTGCTCGCCGGTGCCGCGCTCGTGGTCACCGCCGGGATCCTGATCATCTGGCGCGAACACCGGCTCGGGCTCGAGCGCGCGCGCCAGCGCAAGGCGATGACGCCGCAGGGATGAGCGCCCCGGCTCAGGTCTCGAGCCAGATCGTCACCGGCCCCTGGTTGACGAGGCGCACGTCCATATCGGCGCCGAACTCGCCGTTCGCGACCTCGATGCCCGCGGCGCGGAGCCGGTCGGAGAAGCAGCGGTAGAGCCGCTCGCCCTCTGCCGGCGGGGCGGCGGTGGAGAAGCCGGGCCGGTTGCCGCGCGAGGTGTCGGCGGCGAGCGTGAACTGGCTGACGACAAGCGCCGCGCCGCCGGTGTCGAGAAGTGAGCGGTTCATCTTGCCCGCCTCGTCCTTGAAGATGCGGAGCTTGGCGATCTTGGCGGCAAGCTGGTCGGCCTCGGCCTCGCCATCGCCCTGCATGGCGCAGACGAGGATCATCAGACCGGAGCCGATCTCGCCGGTGACGCGGTCCTCGACGGTGACGCGGGCCTCGCTGACCCTTTGGACAAGTGCGCGCATCGGGGACTCCTCGGCTCGGAACGGGCTTGTCAGGAGCGGCATAGCGCGGGCAGAACGGCGGCGCAACCGGGCGGGGCCGCACCGATTGACGCGCGTCAGGGCAGGCGGGGCGGGGCGGGTTCAAGATCTGTGCTGTATGACAGAACTGGAGAGTCGTCATGGTCGAGAAAACCCCTGCAAGTTCGTTCTGGCCGTCGTTCTACGAGCCGTTCCGGCATTTCGGCACGCGGCTTTCCGAATGGCTGGCGCCGGCCGCCGAGGCGTCCTCGGACGGCAAGGTCTACCGCATCGCGGTGGAACTTCCCGGCGTCGAGGAGAAGGACATCGACATCAGCATCGACGACGGCATGGTCACGGTGAAGGGTGAGAAGAAGGAGAGCCGCGAGGAGAAGGGCGAGACCTGGTATTTCAGCGAGCGCCAGTACGGCTCGTTCAGCCGTTCGTTCCGGCTTCCGGCCGATGCCGATCCCGCCAAGGTCAGTGCCGATCTCAAGGACGGCGTACTGATGCTCACGGTGGAGCGCGCCGCGCCCGAAGTGACCAAGGCCCGCAAGGTGCCGATCGGGCGCGGCTGAGGCCGGCTCAGCTCTCGCCGGGCATCAGCTCGGCGGCGATGATCTCGACGATCGGCCGCGCCTCCGCGAGCGTCATGCCCGGCTTCAGCCGCCGGTCATAGAGCATCTCCAACATCAGCTCGTCCTGCGTCGTGAGCGCGGCGAATTCCTCGTTGTCGTTGAAAATAGACGGCCGCGCGCGCGGGTAGTCGGCGACGAGGCCGAGGCTCTGCGCCAGCTCCTCGTGGATGCAGGAGAGCCGTAGCCGCTCCGGCAGTTCGCCGCGGATCACGGTGATGGCATTGGTGTAGGTCGCGCTGGTGCCGGAGGTGAAGGCGAAGACCGTGCAATAGGTCTCGGGCGCCATCGCGGTCACGGATCGAAGCGCGGCCTCGGACGTGCCGGGCGCGAGCGCGGCGATCCGGGACGCGGCAGCCTCGCGTTCGTCGGTGTTGAGGATCATCACCGTATGGTTGGGACGCCAGGCGGTGACGCGCATCGGGATCCCGGTAAGCTGCGACAGCCGGTCGAGATAACCCGCGATCTCAGCGCGGTCGGCCTGGCGCTGGTCGAAGGGCACCGAGTCGCCGAATTCCACGTTGAGGCGCAGCGGCGTGTCCCAGCGGTGCAGCCGGTTCTCCCGCGACTGCGCGACGAGGCGGCCGCCCGCCTCGGTGAACTCGTCGTAGAAGGCGATGCGCATGAAGTTCTCGGCGAGGTCGTCCGGCCCGAATGGCGCATCACGCTCGCCGCCGTCGATCCGCAGGAGATCCTGGGCCAGATAGTTGGCCTCGACCCGACCGTAATAGTCGCGCGCGGCGAGGGTTTCGGCCGAGGGCGGCGCGGCGACCGGCGCGGAGGTGCCCGATCCGCTTGCGGCGCCGGGTGTCCGCGCGGCAGGGTCGCAGGCCGCGAGCGCCGCGACGAGCGCGGGCAGTAGGACGAGGCGCGAGAGGCGGGCGGAGGTCATTCTCGATCAGCCGCTCCGTTCAGGCCTGGTGTCGGCAGGCGTCGAGAGAGGGCGCAGGGGGCACCCGAGTCGCGGCCGGTAGTTGCCATCCCGGTCCAGGCCGGGACGCGGTCCGCCAGCACAACTTTCGCCCATCATCTTTCCCTTTTCCGGTCGCCGGAGTGCCGGATCGTGGACGCTGGACGCAACACCCTGAACCGAGTCTGGATTCGCGTTTCCGTTGCCCACACCATGCGCGCAACACTGGCATGGCGCGGCGCGCGGGCCAAGCCCCGGTAGCGACCGCGACCGCAGGCGGAACAGGAATTTGCGGTTGACACCACGGCGCGGCTAGCGCGCCGGGCCCGGCTCACTTTCGGCCGGGCTTCGGTCCCCGCCGCGCGCCGCCGCCCGGGCGCGGGCCACGGTCGCCGGAACGCTCGGGCCGGTCGCCCTCGCCGCGCGGGGTGCGGGGCTTGTAGGGACGGTCGCCGGAGCGCTCGGGCCGGTCGCCCTCGCCACGGGGTGCGCGGGGCTTGTAGGGGCGGTCGCCGGAGCGTTCGGACCGGTCGCCCTCGCCGCGCGGGGTGCGGGGCTTGTAGGGACGGTCGCCGGAGCGCTCGGGCCGGTCGCCCTCGCCACGGGGTGCGCGGGGCT